>CABTAV010000006.1:0-24074 GCA_902482895.1 uncultured Streptococcus sp.
ACCTCGGCAACCTCAACCTCTTCTACAAAAGAAGACCAAGACCCACAGTTGGGGCAACGTCCCAGATATTTAGGGGAATTATACCCACAATTTTGACATACAAATGTCGCTTTTTTCTTTGCGATGATAAACCTCTTTCTATATCTCTAACTCACACTCAATCACTTGGCAAAAATCAATCTTCTCATTTGGCACAAACTGGCGCATGAGCATTCCGTGAGTTACAATGATAATAGTTTTATAATTTTTATATTTTTCCAAAGCTCTTAAAAAACGATGACGCATCTCCAGAGCAGTTTCATAACGATAAGGAGAATCTTCAGATAAACCTCCTTGATGTTTTAGATAATATTCATGAGCTACCAATACACTAGTTAAATCAGAGTTAGTACCATCTAAATCTGGACGCCACTCATGAAAAAACGGCTCCACAAATAAGTCCAATCCTGTTTCAACCACTATATAATGGGCTGTTTCTAAAGCCCTCGTCACAGACGATGAAATAATAATCTCTGCCTTTCCAAAACATGCAGTTTTAGCAACTTCTTTTGCCAGACTGCGACCTTTTCCTGTCAATGGTGCTAAATCACGACCAAAACCACTATAGAGTTGCGGATTTTCAAGTTTATCAAGCATACTATAATCTGGGGCTCCCCGTGGCGTACAAAGATAATCTTCATTCTAGTGCCCTGTTGAACCAAAACCACCAGTTCGCACGCCATCAGCTGCATCTCCATCTGCAATTAAGAAAGGAGCAAAGACAGCCTGGACCACACGTTCCCCAACTTCAAGAACAACCTCTTGGTCTGTGATATTCTTCATCTGCGCAAAAATATGCCCCTCATTTCCAGGATTTCCATAATAATCCCCATCAATGACCCCAACCGAGTTAATCAAGACCAAGCCCTTCTTACGAGGATTTGAAGAGCGATCATAGAGATAGAGAACCTCAGTCGGCTGCATATAAGCCTTAACCCCTGTCGGAACCAATACAATCTCTCCTGGCGCAATCACAGTCCGTTCCGCAACCTTTAAATCATAACCAGCCGCATGCGCTGTCTCACGCTTCGGCAATAAATTTTCATCTGTAAAACTCGAAACCAATTCAAAACCACGAATTTTCATAATTTTCTCTTTTCTATTATCATTTATTCTAGATTATTCTATCTTATTTATTCGGAAAAAGCACGAAAAAAAGAGCACACAACAATTATAGACAATACGATAATTCACACTGTTTCACAATATGTTGAAATTTAGAGCTTTAAAGCGAGGAGAAAATTGTTTTTTTACATCGTTTCACATAGGTTTACGACATTTTTGCCCCTTTTTTGCCCCTCATTCCTCTCCGCTTCATACATCCTTACTGAGTGCAGCACGAGATCACGATACTTCCAGGTTGATACCAGGTACTCAATGACCTCTTGGTCCTCTATCTTGCATTCCATGAAAAGCAACAGCTTGACCGTATACTCATTTTTCAAAAATGGCACCTGGTAAGTCACATCTACCCAATGTTCAAAACCTAAGTCTGTCTGCTCTACGCTTGCAAGTTTAATGTTCAAAATGTTAATGTTTTCTTCCTCCTTACTTATCTATTCGTAAAAGAAAATATAAAAAGCAGTGAAAAATCACTGTTTTTCTACTTTCAGAGCAAAATGAAGATATTCAAGCGAAAAAGAACACTCCTAACCCTATATCTATAAAGGTTTTTTCAGAATTTCAAGCGATTATCAAGCGTATTTCAGAGCAAACAAAAAAACCGCAAGCCTGAGCCTGCGGTAGATAAACATTTTAGAAAAGTTTTCCTTTCATTTTATTTTCAAGATTATTTAGTAGTAACAATTAGTCCATCAGGTAATACGTCGAGTGCTGGTTTGTCTGAGCGGCTGCCATCTTCGTTGACGTAGTACCAGCCACCTTCAACTTTAACAAGTTCTTTTGAAGACATTTCACCGTTCTCTTCTTTGAGATGGTATAGTTTGTCCTTGTATTGAACCCAGCCAGTAACCATCGCTCCTGAAGCATCAAGATAGTACCATTTACCATTCACAAGCACCCAACCAACAGCCATTGCGCCGTTTTCTTTTAGATAATACCACTTACCATCATCCTTCAACCAGCGAGAAGCTATTGAATAACCTCGCTCGTTGAAGTAATACCAGGTACCGTCAATCTTTTCCCACTCTTCTTTGGGATAAGATCCGTCGGGGTATTCATACCACCATCCAGTATCATTTCTCTTCCATTTTGGCTTAGCTTCTTCATCATCTAGTAAAACAATATTCTTGTCGTACGGATTTGAAGAGTATTGCCACCATCGAATCCCGTCCATGGATGGAAAATATTCAAAATCAGCATTTCCGTCGTTTAACCCATAGCCGGCGATCCAAAGGCTGTTTGGGAATTTCGCAAGAATCTGCTCATAATAGATATTATTGAGCGTGAATGGCTTGTAGCTGTAATAGATTGGCTCATAACCATTTTCTTTGAGGATTTCCATGAAGCGAATACAAGCATCTGTATTGGCTTGCACGTCGTCGCTTGCGTGGTCTTCGTAGTCAAGGACAAGATACTGAACTTTTTTGGGAACATTATCAAGGAAATAGCGTGCCTCTCGCTCGGCTTCTTCCATATCACCACCAAACCAAGCGAAATGATAGAATCCAACAGGATTGGATTGCTCAATTTGAGCAGGTAGGCAAGGATTTAGGTAATTTGTACTTTCAGAAATTTTGATAATGGTATTCTGTGTACCCATATCCTCCAAAATACCTGTAATATCGTATCCATTATGGCTAGATACGTCGATGAATAAGTCGTTTTTTTTCACTTGTTTATTCTCCTTTCCATGCGTCATTCATCTGCTTGACAGCTGACTCGACAAATGTGTCGAGGTCTTTGTCAGTCATGCTGATGTTATATTTGCTAAGCTCAGCACGGATTTTATCGCGAGCTTGCTCCAGCTTTTCCTCGCCTTTAAAGCCAGTTTCGGATGCGACCTGCTCCACAGCGTTGACCGCGTTCTTAGCAAGGATTTCGACAATCTTGATGGTCTTTTCGCCGCCTTTTTTAATCAAAAAATCCTTAATCGATTTGACCGCGATACCAGCCAAAACAGTCAAGATTCCAGTAGCTGAAACGATAATGATTTCAGTAATTTGTTGCATATGTTATTCTCCTTTTTCGATTTCTTCCATGCGGTCGTTCATGCGGACCATTTCTTTTTGAATATCTCCGACCGCGTGAGTGATTGTGGTTAATTCTGTAGTAGTTTTTTCCAGGTGAGTCATCAAACGCTCTTCTCGTCTGTTAGAGTCGGCTTTTGATTGCTCGTGCAAATCCATAATCTTCTTCTCTCGCTTGTCCGAGGTCTTGATAAGATATCGAATGATAATAAAAAAAAGTAAGATAAACAAAATCGCCCAAGCTACCTGACTTTGAGCGATTTTTTCAGCTTCTTCAATTGGCATATAACCTCCTTTTACTCAATACGTGGCATGACCACGGTCAGCACACCTTGATTAAGCATATCAGATAGTGACTGCTCTTTGTATGTATAGCCCTCATTAGACTGCATCTGGAACTTAAAGATAGTCTTGGTTCCACTTGGCCATTTCGGATTGGTATCAAATGGATAAGGCATGGCAATGATGTCTCCGTTTGAGTAGCGGGTACTCGTTACAAGTGGCTTGATGAACCCAGCAACCTTGTTGTAAGCATGAGTAGGCATGCCTCCGTTTTGAGAAATAGCCAGAGCGATCAGAACCTCAGTGATAGATGATACCGTGTCAAGATTTTCCTTATTCTCTACGGCCGCTTGCTCTACCTTAGTTGCCATTTCCTTATTTTGCTTGAGCTGCGCATCCACCTGGTTGAATTTCTCATTTTCAGCACGGTTTGGGAAATTCTCTTGATAAAGAGCCTCAAGAGCTAACTCAAAAAGTTCGCTATTTGATAGGCTGATTTTATCGGCAGGTAACAAGATAGGTACGATAGCACCGTCTGCATTGACTAACGTGACCTTTGTAGCGGATTCTTTTCCGCTTGCATCAAATTCTTGTGATTTTGAACCGTATTCTAATTTCATGCTTTCTCCTTTTTAAATTTTGAATGAAACGTTATCTAAATTAAGCCATTTGGAATCTACATTGTGTTTCACAACGACATTCCCACTTGGGTAAATACCGATAACGGCATGGTTGAAATCATTATTTAGAACAGACTTAAATAATGACGTTGTCGGTCGAAATCCTTCAGGAAGATTAAATAACAAGGTTTCGCGATTCGTTGTCCCGTTTCTACAAGTCCCTTTTAAATAAACAATCCCGTCGAACGTTTTTGAAAACTGCACTTTTTCATACTCAGGATGATGGCGCCACCCATTTTGTAGGTTGGCATTTTGCCAAGGTGTGCTCTGAATGTCATCTTTGGTAGCAATCTCTTTCCATTGCGTTGGAGCCCATTTATTGGCATTGTTGTAGGTCCTAAAGAAAAACCTATTTGATGTTACCCCAGTGAAAAATTGAACGCCTTTCCAACTATCAAGCCAATAGTTTTGAAATAGTCCCCAATCATTACCAGTAGGGTTATCTGCGTATTTTCCATTTCTCCAACCAAATTCTGTCGCCTGCTTATTCCAAACATCATCCCATTGAGCGCTACCTCTACTTAAGCCACCATAAGCATTAGTCAGCTGATACTGCTGAATTGGCTTGTTATTCGAGTAGATATCGCCTAGAACATCTAATGAGCCTGGTTTCCCAAATTCTGCAACCTTACCAATGCCTATACGTCCGTTCTTATCATAGGACATTACTACGCTTTCAGTTGCAACAGTAGCTGAAAATTCAACGCTTGTAAACTTGTCCTCAAGCTTACCAATAATCACAAAGGATTTATTCGATGGATAATTCCCCGCCATGTTAGCAGCTGAGTTAGTCAATGTATGAACACTTGTAAAATTACCAGATGCACTACCATTATCATCCGTGAAATTCTCATTACCTATCTGAGCAACTTTGAAAGTTAAGGACATTACATTCCTTTGCTTTCCTGACTGCATTATAGGAGCTATTCGGGCATTTCTTAACACTTGCAATGTATTTGGATTGCCTCTAGTTCTAAGCGCGGAAAAACTAAAGGAAGGGGCATAATACTCGATCACGTTGATAGTAATATCTTTAGTATCTGATTGTTTGCCCCGACTATCGACAACATAAGCTCGAATGGTTGCCAAACCGCTAAAGTTCATGATACCAAAACTACCACCGTTTTTAGTTACGACCATTTTTCTATTAACAATTTCAGCTCGATATCCAGTTATGGTAGAACCATATGCGCCAGACGCATTGTTGAAGTTTACTTGGATATCTGAAATGATTTGTAAAAAATCATTTCCACCCAAAAGCCGTCTTGCGACCGTATTCATGTCAGTTAATGAAAGACCTGTGAAGGTAGGTTTTACACTGTCTGGGATTTTAAAGTGCCAGCCATTAGAGTACACATCGCTTCCAATTTGGGTAGACCCATTATATGTTCGAACACAGATGTCCATTAGCCCGGAACTAGATTTAGGTAAGTGTCGAGCAAGATCTAAAGATGGGGTAAAGGATACACTTGTCCCATGGTTCTTCCCTAGGTCAATCCATTCGCTTCCAAAAACTCTATACCAGACTTGATGAGTAAACGAGTTAACTTTTCGATTGAATATAACGGTATGAAGTGAGCCTAAATTTCGATTTCCTTCTAAGCTAGAAATTTGCGTAGACCTAGGAATTTTGTCGAATGTATAATTCGTCGAAATTGTAATGTTGCCATGAACTCCGTTATTGGGGTCAAAAGATGCCCAGACAGACATAGTCTTTGTCCCGTCACTGTCATGAGGGATTGTAACCTCTCCACTTGCGAGCGTTACCTCTTCTCCGGACGTATCGTAATCCGGGTGACTGCTATGAACACTTGCGCCATTTAACCAGACAGAAAGGTTACTGATATTTCCATAAGTCCATGTTCTATAAGCTCCATCGCGGTCGATAGTAGCCCGCCACCTTACTTTCGAAGAGTTATTAGTAATGTCCTGACTAACTTGTTCGACGTAAAGGTTCAAATGCAATGGGCCACTAGAATTGATAAATTTAGTCATTTTCCTCTTTTTAACCTCCTACATATCGAATAACATTCACATCTTTGTCAAGATAATACTGTTCTGTTCTAAAGCGTCCGATTTGAACTGACGCGGTGAAAATACCGTTGTCGATATGAATCACACCTTGCGAAATATACATTACTTCCTTACCTGCAGAAAACATAGAAATCCTATCATGACTGACTTTGATTGATGAACTAGCATCGTTCTTTCCAATGATGAGCCCCTCATTTGAAGCGCTCATATAGGTATCGATGAATTTTTTCATCTCCTTCAAGCCACCAAATTCTATTGATAAAAACTCAATTCTTCTGCCCGCTTCGATTAAATCAGATTCAGATTTTTTTTGGCTTTCTGCATTTGATTTTACAAAAGCATTATAGGCTTTTTCTAAATCACTGAACTGATCCATTGTCGCTTTAGCTTTTAATTCTACATCATGAAGTTGAGCTTTTTCAGCTAGAGCATTTAATTGCTCTTGAGTCAGTGATTGGTCAGCCTTGGAGTTGATGTCATTCTGGATATCTTCAGTAGCTTCTGAAAAGTCTGTAGAGACTGTTCCTACCTCTACTTTTGGAAAGGCAATCCAAACAGTAGCAGCGGTAAATATGTGTAAAATCAGCTCATTAGTTGCATTTGAGTTTTCTTTTTTCGTTAACTCAATGTCATAAAATTTCCAATCGGTGATCAACGAGACACCTTCCACGGCGTTCCGATATCCTGCCCTAGCTTGAAAATTCGTATTATTGACAGTAGATTTTGCCCAAAAACTAAACCTAACAGCTTTATTTTTCATCTCGTCAACGGTGCCCAAACGTGTATCCCCACCGGTTCTAAACGTAACTTTTTGATTAGTCGCCTTACCGTTATAAGTAGATACAATTTTTAAAGTATTAGCTCCTCTGAATTTGATATTAGTATCTATGCTCAAAGTGAGCTGTCCTTGCGTTTGCTCCTGACTATCATCTAAAAAGTAAGTTGAGTATCGTTCTCTTAGACTACGTTTGAATAGTGAATTAAGAAAGAGATTTCTTCCACCAATCTCTACATTCTCAAAGAGAGCGGTCCACTTATACTGTGCAGGATTCTGACTGTCTGCCTCAGTGAAATCAGTGTAAGTACCTAAATAGCGCTTATTTGTGCTATCTGTTGTACTAAAACCATCACGACCGTCAGCAGAATTAGCCCAAGCTCTATGCAAGTATGGAGTGCGTCCGTCAGCTCCAGTTTTTCCTGGGATACCTTGGTCGCCTTTCGGGCCTTGCAAACCTTGGACACCAGGTACCCCCTGTTGCCCACGTTCCCCTTGAGGTCCAGGAGTCAGTTCAATTTTTTTTAGATCTTCTTTCGTCGCTACATCTTGAGCATTGATAGTGAGCTTATCAATGTTCATCACAACTTTGCCGTCACGTACGGAAACAATCTCTTGCAAACCATTCATGATTCGCAAACGTGCTAAATCCAGATCTCCAGCAGTTATATTTTTGGCATTTAACGTAATGTAATTACCAATTGCTGCAGAAACTTTTTTTGCTAGCAATTCATCAGTGGTTATCGTATTGACAATTTCTCCGACATTAGCGCTGTCTGCCTTTTTAACCCATGAACCTTCTACACGTTCCCACATTTCAACATAGCCACCATTAGGTTTAAACCATATATCTCCATTTTTTGGTTTGGTAGGGCTTGATGTATCAAGGTACATACTACCTTGTTTAGTGATGAGTTCGTCCAAATACTCTATTTGACGTTGCATGGACCCCTTATATTTATAAGTACCTTGTGCAGCTCCAGCAGCATTTCCACTACTATGGGCAGATAAACCACCATCAAACGAAAGTTTGTAGGACAGCATTGGAATATCAAAATAGATATTTTCATCCCAGTGTACTGTAACCCAGTCACCGGATTCCATGGCCATATCACCACGCCAGGACAATGTATATGGATAAAAGTTAAAATCACGGTATTCATTGAAGACACGATCCAGAATTTCTTGTGTAACCCATGGATTTTTTAACTTCATGATATTACCTGTGGACAATCCTGATTTATACACAACCTTATCAGCAGACTTACACTCAATACCTTTCAACCTGTAAGGTATCTCGTCACGTTCTAATCCACCTGGCTTATACATATCTTTTGTGATATGTCTTGATGTTGTCTTTAGCTTGATAAAATCAAGCTTCCCATTACGATTAAATCTGACGAAACTTCCTGATAATTGCGCTAAATAAACTAACGCCTCACGATAACTTGTTTTTTCTAGTTTCTTCGCAACTTGATCATTTACTAATTGGATATTAGTATCTGTCGTGATACCTGTCAATCTCACGATTTCTGATAAAATATCCCTTGTATAAGCTGGATAAGTAAGCTGACTATCATAAGCACCAGACAATCTAACAAACTCGTCCTGTAGCTTAATTTTGGTCTTTTTATCATTACGATCTAGCTTGACCTCGGTAACAAAAAACTTGCCAAGTGGGACGGTTTTACCCGCAATTGCTACCGACATTGTTGCCGGCATCATTTCTTGCAGACCTTCAATAATCTCTTTAATTTCAATTTCTAGACTATTGATGTACCCACCACCAATTGTAAAATCATTACTATTACCGATGGAACTGTCGTAAGTAGCTGATGCAATTTTGGTTTTTGTGTATCTCTTACCATTTAAGTCAAAGTTAGCCTCAAACACGCGCAGATGGTTCTCTATTGCTTTGATATAATCTGATGTTACTTCTAGCATAATTCCTCCTACTGCTCGATAATAGATACAGATAAGCCGTTGTAATAGGTCACACCGTCACTCAGACGCCCCATTACTGTCTCTGTGATAGTCCCGCGATAACCAGTGATAGACTGTCCTAAAATGTTTGCAGTAAAAAATCCGGCTACCAATTTAGACTTGATAAGATTTCTTTCTGCTTCTGTGATAATTCCCCATTTGATGGAGAATGTACGTTTTTCTGCAATGACGTCACCCGTCATCAATCCACTAGCACTACGACCCGTAGAAGATGACCAGATAATCTCATTATTGATGCTGATTTCAACTGGAGAAGCAAGAGCTACTCCACCTACTGATATTTCACTCATGCATACCTCCTAAATCATGAGGGGGGATTCCCCTGTTTTTATTGCAATTTCATTGATTTTATCTACAATCTTCTTGGTGATTTTATCACCATCAATTGTCAAATCAAGAGCACGAACCGCTTGTAACAACTGTGTCAGTAAGGCTAGAACTTCTGGTCCACCGCCATTATTTGACAATTCCGCTGCACGACGTGCCATTTCAAGCATTTTATTTTCCGGAGCAACAATCTCACCGTAATGCTTGTTGTCACCAATCATGGCAATTTGTGGTGTATTGGCCTTAACAAAGCCACCTTGAGCAAGTCGAGGTAGTCCAATGTAACTAAATCCACCGATATTTACACCAGGTAATTTATTAATCACGCTAATAGCGCCATTGAGTAAGCTGATACCACTATTGATTGTGCTTTCTACCGTGCCAAGCACCCCGTTAATAACGCTACGTACAGCACCGCCAATGGCACTTCCAACCATGGTTCCAACGTGAGTAAACGTTGAGCGTATTTGCCCCCAAAGTCCGCTAAAGAACCCGATAATGCCCGAAAATGCATTCTTGACATTGTTATATGCTTCGCGGAATTTTGAAGAAAACCACCCTGGTATGCTAGCAAGAGCAGATTGAATATTACTCCACTTCCCTGCAATCCAACTTGCAATAGGATTGAAGATACCTGTTAAACCTGCCCACGCGCTGCGGAATTTGTCTTTGAACCAATCAGGAATAGAAGCAAGATTGCTTTTTAACTCATTGTAGCGTTGAGAAAACCAGGAACCAATACCGGTAAAGATAGCAACAATGGCATCCCAAGCTTGTTTAAACTTATCCTTGAACCATTGAACAACAGGTGCAAAAATGGTCTTAACAGATTCCCACCAACGGGTGAACTCTGCAATCATCGAATCGATGTCAATTCCAAGCGCGGCCAAGAGAGATTTGATAATACCGGAAAATAGATTTTTAATTCCGTTCCAAGCTAAATCCCAATCACCTGTAAAAACACCCGTTACAAAATCAATCAAACCAGATAGAGCTTGAGCAAGACCACTGATAATATCAGAGAGTGCCGCAATAGCATTGATCAACGTTGTACCGACAACTTCTACTAATCCACTAAGAATCTCCATGAATTTTTCGACATCTACATTCGAAACAAAGTCTTCCCAAGCAGCTTTGAAAAAATCAAAAAAACTACCTAAAAGCATAGAGAGATTATCGATAGCTGGTTTTACATGAGCGTCATAAACTTCCGAAAACTTTTCGCCTAATTTTGATAGAACTGGATTGAGGTAAGTATTCCACCCATCCAGAAAGCTTTTCATCAACTGACCAAAACCACTTGTCAAAGAGTCAATAAATGGTTTTGCTTTGTCATCGTACACACGTTTCAACGCATCACCAACATCATCTACCAGTGATTCTAAACTTTCAAAAACAGGAGCGATGCCATCTAATAATCCTGTCCAGGCTTTTACTAACTGTGGAACATTCGGAACTATTGCTTTTTCAATTCCTTGAGCAAAATCTCCTGCTATCTTACTGCCTAATTCGATTACTGTGCTACCAGCACTTAAAAACGCAGATACAATCGCACTGCCAATTCTAACAGCGCCAGAAGATGTGATGACATCGTAAAAACCATTTGAGAAAGCTTGAACGATATTACCAGCAACCTCAGCTACATTTCCTATGTTGGTAAATAGAGACACGAGAGCACTCTTAATACGCTCTTTTTGGCGCTCTAAGCCGTTAGCTATGCTTTCGGCTATAAAGACTCCTATCCCGAGAGCGATAGTCCCTATCGAGCCAACAAACTGCCCTAGAGCATAAGCTATCTTATCAAGCATGGTTTGGAATGAAGCCACAACTTTTGGATCTGTAAAAATCTCTTGAAGTACTTCGCCAATTCGTTTCAAAGCATTCTGAAGGCGTTCAACACCATCGAATCTAAATGATGCATTGAATCCATCCTGAAATAATTTGACGAGTTCAAGCAATCGTTTAAACAATCCATCAAATAAACCGTCTAATTGATTCCCACCTTCAGCAATTTTGCCCATGTCGACTTCGGCGCCTTTAGGTGTTCCACCACCTCCGCCGCCTGAACCACCAGGACTGCCTCCGGAATCTCCACCACCATCTCCGCTATCGGATGAGTCAGATAGTTTATTGATTTGGTCAAATCCCATGAGAGATTTCATTTCTTGAGCAGCTTTCTTAGCTGCTTTACCAGCTCCATCCGCTGCCTTTCCAGCTCCTTTGGCGGCTTTTCCTAAGTTGCCAGCTCCTCCTGCTGCACCATCAGAAGCCTCTCCTAAATTACCAACTGCATCAGCTGTTTCTTGGATACCGGAGCCTTTCATTGACTTCTTGCCAGTAAATAGCTCCGTCAATGCTTTAAAAGCATTACCTACTGTCAGCAATTTGCTGAGCAAAAAGTTAATAACTTTGATAACTGGGGTAAAAATGTTAATCAAGCCAACTCCGACGCTTGCCATAAAGCTTTCGAACTGTAGCTTCATAATTCTAACTTGGTTAGCCCAACTATCAGATGTCCTAGCGAAGTCGCCACTAGCCAGTGAAAGCTTGTCTGTTACAAATGCAAACCGCAAAGCAACTTTTTCTGCCTCAGACATTTCTTGTGTCGTCTTTCCAAATCCATTAGCCATTGCATAGGCATCAAGTGCTGATTGAGTCATGACAACACCTAAATCTTTAAGCGTCTCTGTTTCACCAGTAAAGACTGATTTCAGCTTTGTGTAGGCTTCATCTTGACTAATGTTATAAAAAGATGCCACATCACCCGCTAAACTAGTTAAGGCTGTTGACATCTCGTAAGCTTTTTGTTCGTTAAAACCAAAAGCTTTAGTCATCGCACCGAATGTACCGATGTATCGTTTTGCCATGGTCTCTGATAACCCAGAGGTATACATAGCTTGTTTTGCAAAGTCATCGACTTGCTTGCTCATGCGTGGAAAAGCAACGTCAACAACGTTTTGTACTTCGTTGAGATCTGAGCCGAGCTTGATAGCTTGAGCTCCAAAATCAACAAGTTTCTTGATTGCAAATGCTCCTGCAAGCATCTTGGCAGCTTTCGTCGCCATCCCTTGCAAGCCGCTCATCTGCCCTTTAAATTGTTTGTCGTTGACGACAAGGTCAAGACCAATCTGGCCAACTGTTTGTGCCAATAGCTATCACCTCCTACTTAGCCATCTCAACAAAGGCTTGTTTTAATTCTTCAAGAACTTGAGTCAAATCTTGTTCTGTTTTCTCTTTGGCAAGTTTCAATCTCCATTCGTTGCGAATACGGTGCTGTCCTTCTGAAAATACCTCTAGCATTTTAGGGTCATCTTCGCTTCGAATTTGGACAATTCGACCAAGTGGTGTTTCTCCAGACAAACCAGCTAAGAGAGCCTTGAACTCTTTCCACTTCATATTCTTAAATTCATTAGAGTATACAGATAAGCCATACTGTGTCCTGAGAGAACTGACGATTAAATCGAAATCCTCAAATAGGTCATAGTATGGCTCACTGTTCTCCCGCTTCTTCTTCTCCCATGACCAATGTCATAGCTGCTTCAATAACTGTAGTTAAATCAGCAAAATTCAAACGCATTTCATCAAGTGTTTTTCGACTATTTTCAGGGAAGATTAGCTCAAACATTTCCATCATTTTTTTTGCAGATGGAGTACCTTCTTCATCACCGATAGTCTGCATCAGAGTCAGTACAGTTGTTGCATCTGTATTGACCTCAATTTCAGCATCTTTAATTTTCAATTTTGGATTTTCTTCAAAATTGAGTTTTTCTGTGATATCAATTACTTTTGACATTATTCGGTTTCCTTTTCTTCAGATAAAATGTTGATCAGTACTTGACCAGTTCGATTTTCTTTACTTGCCATAGCTTCGATTCGCTCTTTGGATTTACCGCTTAAATCAACGGTATCTCCAGCCTTGTATTCAATACCTGTATCGGTATCAATAAAAGCCATGGTTGCTATTGCGTTGGTTTCTTCAGCTTCAGCCATATTTCCTCCTTAAAATAAAAAGAGGGTCGAAACCCTCTAAATTAACCTGCTGGCACCACTTCCGGTTTACCATTTGACATGACGTCAAATGACAATGGCGCAACACCAGTTGAATCCCCCGAGATAAAGTCCTTAAGATTGATAACCGCGTCTTTAAATTTGATTTTAGTTCCATCTGGGAAAGTCCATTGGAAGTCCGCTTCAGAATCGCGACCATTTTTAAACGCAAGACCTGCAATGTAGTCGTTGCCTGCATCACCTACGTTTCGTTTACCAGAAACGGAAATTGTAACTGACTTCGCAGTCATCAAACGGCGTGTCCAACCTTTTTGGTCAAATGGTTTCCATTCTTCAACACCATTATCAAATGATACTGAGAATGATTCCATGTCTGCAATATCAACAAGTGATTCAACTCCTGCAGTTCCTTTATTTACTTGGAACTGGTTTTCATATACGGGGAATACCCCAGTTTTCTGAGCCATTAGTTGCCCTCTCTTTCTCTTTCGTAATATAAATCAAGCTCGATAACACGCTCATACACGTTATTATCATCTGTTCCTACGTCCACAGGCTCGTTCTGTAATAAGGCAATCATCTTAATAGGTGTTCCACCTATAACAACCGATTCAGCCTCAAATAGACGATTGTAGAGGTACTGAGCACGCTTCTCAGTCTCATTCGCATTCTTGTTCCAGTGGATTAAGATGCTGATTGATTTAACTTCATAGCTTGCCAGTGATCTGCCTCCTATTGCTACCCGAGGACCATCGATTGTCTTTCGTTGATAGATGCCTATACTGTTTTCTTGCTTATTATCGAGCTTGCCAATGTAGTAGTTATTCGCTGCATTAAATGTTTTAATCCAGTCACGGACTTCAGCTAGTGTAATCATGCTTAAACCCCCGTGATTTGTTTGTATAGTCGCCCGTAGGCTTGTTTTATTCTGTGTGACTTCTTTCCACCATCAGCCCAGGCTTCAAACCACTTCCCTTTTGCATGAGGATTTTCTTTCGTCTGGAATTGATATTCAGGATGAAAGTACAATCGTCTTGCGTAAGGAGTGGAATGTACCAGGCTTACTACACCTTGGGATGAACGTGAGTAGTCTGGAGCCATTGCTTCGCCTTGCAACACACCTTTATCAAATGGTACGACTTGTGCCTGCACAACTTCTGTATGCAGGTATTCAGCAGTCTGTTCCAGTGCTATGATTTGAGCCCTTTCCAGTTTACGGATAGTGCCAAAATCTAGCTTTACTGTAGAATTCACAAACATAGCATCACTCCAATCCGATGTAGGTATAGTTAACAGTCCCATCTGGATTTCTAGCTTTCCGGCTGTCCACAATCCTCCTGACAATACCAAATACAATTGCAGTCCCACCGCTCAATGTAGGCAAATACGGTGCAATATCACCAACGAAATAAGCTGACCCAGTAATTTGGACCAGCTTCTTCTGTTCGGTTAGGACTGTTTTGACACCGTCCTGATAATTGCATTTTAGACTTTCTCTAAACGCCTCCAAAGGTTCGCCATCTTCAGAAACTCCCTCTTGGTTGACTGTGACTGTGATTGGCGTCTGACAAAATTGAGGTAAGACAAGTTGTGGAAATTTCATCAAATAATCCTCCTCATCAATCCTGTTTGCTTCAAAAGTTCATAGGTTTTGCGATAAATAACAATACCTTGTTCTGTAGCAATATTCCAATTGGATCCAAATTGCATTGACACACCATTAATACTGTAGTTTGAAACCGTAGTAGCTATCAAATCAGCATTAACCTCCTCAAAATCAACAATCTGACAACAAGCCTTTCGGATAACTTCCTGCTGAAATGGCGTCAGATTGTCGAATCCAATGCCACGGATTCGGTTGAACGTAAGTATATCAATCTTGTCAGAAGCTGATTTAAGTTTGCTAGCCAGAACTTCTAAATCAGCAGAAATCACACCAACAAACGTCTTTTTGTAATAATCTGGACTAGCATACATGACTGTTACTCCTTAGCTTCTTTCAGCTTCTTGATTTCAGCGTTAGCTTTTTTCAAGTCATCCAAAACTTTTTCGTACTCCTCTTTTGAAACCTTGTCGACAGATTTACCATATTTTAATTCACCATCTTCATAGATTTCAAAGCCACGACCAACAAAATCATTGATCGCTGACTCATCGATATCATAGACTCGAGCGCCTTTAATTGCTTTTAATGCCATATACTACACCATCCTTTCTTACGCTGTCGCGTTGATAAAGATACCAGCTGCTTTATTCTTGATCAAGAATGCATCCATGTAGAAGCGAGATTGGAGCAAATAGTTATCAGCTGTACGTGAGTCATGCCCTGGTGTAAATACTTTGATGTAAGAGTATTTTTCACGAGCAACTTCACAAGATGGGTGGATTAAGATGAAGTTCATTTGTTTCGCTTCATCTGTTGCGACACAACCATTTGTAAAGTTGTATTGTGATTTCATGCGAGCTGATTGCACTTGTTTGATTTTAACGTCATCAAGGCTATAGATAGAGCGTTTGACGTCGCCATTTGAACCATTCACTCCTAGCACACGTTGGATGTCTTTAGCCTGTTTGAAGAGCTTGTTGACAGCTGGAGTGACGTACAAAATGCGACCTTCAGATGGGACGCCTGCTTCGTCCATTTTTTCCATGGCATCATCAAATTTTTGCAAGATATTTTCTGCAGTCAATGTTGTAGTGTCGATAGTAGCACCGTTAGCAGTATACTTGCCTGCTTCTGTGTAGAGTTTTGAGAACACGTAGCAATCTTTTTCAGGAATACCTTGTTCAGTTTCCAGAGTATTTTGGACATTGGCAATAGAGACGACAAGGTTTGTTTCATCAACATCCATAGGATCGATTGCAAATTCGATGTCGCGATCATGTTCGAGTTTCTTTGGTTCCCAATCGTTTGAGATTGTTCCAGAATTAAAACCGATAGTTTGACGATTGTGGTCTTTGTAACCAGATACTGTGATGTTTGGTAACTTGATTGTTTGAGCGTTGATAAATTTCACTTGTGGATTTGAGTTAAACAAATCTACAGACGCAAGTTCTTTTGCATATTTCTGATGCAAAGCTTGTTCGAATTGTTCTGCGTAGTTATAAACTGTCATAATTTAATTCTCCTTTTTCTTAAAGACCAAACGCTGCAGCAATGGCATCAGTTTGGCTAGTTTGTTGTGCTTTACCGGTAGATCCGATTTGTTGAAACCCAGTTGATTCTTCTTTGTTTGGCTTCAGTGCAGGAACGTCTTCCAAAACTTTTGCGACAATAGCTTTGAAATCTTCTGGTTTCGATTCAAGTGTGAGAGTTGATGTATCAGCCAATTTCATCACATAAGGTAGTACACCAACAGGCAATCCTTCCTCGATTGCTGCTAATTGTAGATTTCGCTCTAAATTAGCTTGCAATGCACTTGCTTGTGCCTGCGTTAACTGTTGCTGTAGTGATGTGACGTCTGGTGTTGCATCAGCTTTCTGCGACTTAAAAGCAGTAATAGCTTGAGCCATTTCTTCACCACTCAATCCTTGCTGCTTAAAGTAATTTTTTAGCACGGTGTCTTCAGCAACCTTTTGCTTGCCTTCGACAATGCTAGCGATTTTGTCATAGTCAATCTCAGGAGTGCTAGCTGGTTGAGTTTGGCTTGACGTGTCTTGTCCACCTGCAGAGCCAGTTCCTGTATCTGCATTATGGAAAAATAGTTTGCGTTTGAACATAGCGTTCTCCTTTCAGTTTTAAGGGTGTCTCCCTATTTCAGTTATTGTCACTGGTGTCTCCACGTAGTTTTTAGTCTTCGGACAAAAAGAAAACCGCCTCGATTTCGATGCGGTTTATAGCAATTTACAGTAATTTATTGTAATCTTTCTTACGTATAGTTACCTCCTGTTTTTGAGTACAAAAAAGCACCTTATCGGCGCTCTGTGATATTAACAATCGTAAAATACATACTTCTCACGTTGCAGTCTACGTCTTTTCTCATCTGAATCATAGCCGTACTCATCTGCAAAATAATCGTATTGATCTTTGATACATTTGTCCAATTTTGCTTCAAAGATATCACTCTCTTCTTGTGGTCCATAGATAGCCGCTACAGGAAAAATCGGGGCTACTAAACGATATCCAAAGATGTCGCTAAATGTATCTGCTTTTTCTGCTACACGTAGATAGCTTTCGATAATCCGCATGACTACCTCTCCTTTAGTTTATTTATAACATAATTATAACTCTCAGGAAAAGTTTTTTCAAGTATTTCTCTGCGTTCATCATCAAATTGTGCCTCAAACACATGCGCAAAAAACTCGCTCTCTATATTTCCTTTTTTCTCCCAGTAAACGAGCGAGTGCGAATACTTGCCTTGTATTCTACCTTCACTCAACGCGCCTAATATATCAGATGCCGAAGAGGCTTTATCGTTGATATGGATTGCATCGAAAATAGTATCATCAGATAAATTGATAAAGTCTTTACGTAGAAGTTGCAGTATTTTTTTATCCTTTGTGAATTCCCAACCCAGCTTATCATCTATTTGGTGGCCAAATTCATGGAAATAACCAGTACCAGGTCCGCGAGGGTCGTCTACGTCCTTATACATGTTCAGGAAGAGTTTTCCAGATTCATATCTTACAACTCCTGTTTCTGCAATAGTTGCAATCGCCGACTGGTCGGCTAGTCTTGCAAACAAGGCTTGTCCAAGCTCTGTACCATTCTTGAATTTTTTTCGAGTCGCATCGATATACATGTGTCGTGTCTCTGCAGCAATCTTCTTCGAAGCTACTCCACTAGTATCTCTAGGCAATCTCTGACGATTGATGAATTTCTTGTAATCACTATCACTTTCGAGTGAAAACTCTTGGTATAATTTGTATCCTTTTTCCGCTTCAAAGTATTTCAGATTTTCTTCTGCATTAGACTTAAATTTAGACCATTCTTCCGCCCTTAATGTGTACTTCTGAATATTGTCTTTATCAAGACTGAACTGCGATAATCTGCTAAAGCGTTTCTCCTGTCGCTTAGCATGCTGAACTTTGTTGTCCAGTAACTGTCTTTCCTTGATGTCGTCCAATTCCTGATTTGTAAATGTTTTTTCTGGATTGCTACTGATTCCAGGGAAATAAGTTGTATGCTTATCTTTGCAGTTAGGATGATACAAACCAGCTGCCATTGCAGAACTTAACAATGGATATGGACCATCAGCCGCATTGCCTCCTGACCAGACATCATCAATCAATACTTTACCTTCAAAAGGCATACACAGAGGACATGCATTCGATCGCTTGTTTAAGATAACAGTATGAATCCCCCACTCCTGGCGCTTGACTCCCTCACCCATTAGGTAGGCTCTTTTGGTTGCTGTCCGAATGGCCATGTCAGCATACGATACGATATTGACCATGGCGCCGTTACTGTACTGGATGGATGTGATTCCCCGACTTAGAAAATCTTTGGTGGCCATATCTACTGATTGCTCATAAGTCTTAGCTCCTGTGTTAGCTGCTACCTGAGCATCAAATATTGTGCGCCTGTACTGGTCGTCTGTATACCGCAATACAGCATGCTCTGCCGTCTTCATATCATGCTCGATCGAGTTAAGTAACGCATTCAACTTTCGTTCGTTGATAGCAAAAAATGAAGCCCCTAGGTTATCTTTTCCACTGTTAAATTCAAAACCGTTCTTGATAGCTTCCAGGATAGACATTTCCTCATCATCCATGCCTTGCCTATAGGCTTCTTGGATAGCAGTAGAAATCTTGCTATTGATATTGGCAAACTCTTTGCTATATTTTTTGGCATTAGCTCGCTTAAATCGTTCAAGCTCCTTCAATTGAGCGACCTGCCATTGTTCCCATTCAAAACCTTCAGCAGTTTCCTCTGCCTTATGCCTTCCGAGATTTCTAATCATGGAATCAAGCAGATCGTTTTCAATTCGCTCAAATGCTTTAGATACATCATAAGCCATTGCAGTACACCTTAAAACCTTGCGCTTTAAAACTTCTCAATTGTCGTTTCAAAGCTGTTTTACTAGGCATTTTGAGGTTGAGCATATCCAACTTGTTGTTCTTCTCAACAGCATAGATACCAAATTCTACATTATCGCTCGCTATCTGTAGAAGTCCCTGTGCTTCCTTCTGACTCATGTGATAGATCCTCTGTCCTATCGTCACCGTCTTCAGCATCTTCAGCCTCCTTCTCTATCTCAAAATCGTTAGCAGCTTCATTCAATGATGGCACGTCGACTTCTGTCACACCTTGCTCCGCTTTGATTCTTGCCACTTCCTGGTCTTTCCATTTCTGTTCTTTTGAGTCACCGTATAATTCCTCAACGCTCGCTTCAATCGACATGATACCACCTGTCTTAGCCTTAGAAACTGTTTCAACTTGCGATTCAAAACTAGGGTTGGCATACTCACCAAACGGCACGTCAACCTTGACTTGCTGTAGCGGGTTTTTCTTAAGCACACTATCAGCATTCAAAACCATACTAATTAATTTTGGCAGGTAATCTTGCAGAGCTGTCACAATAGCATTGCGAGTATAGAGAGTTGCCTTTTCCTTCTCACGTTGTGCCTCGGCATTATCTAGCTTCTTGACATCGATACCGAGTGTTGACGGACTAATAATACCTTGTAAAGCTAAATCAAGTGCAGTCACATATGTACTCAAATAACTTTCGTGAGGAATATTAGCTTGTTGCAATGTGATTGTGTTTTTGGCATCCTCACCCATCGCCGTCTCGACCTTGATAAAACGATGGTCAAAAGGATTGCCCTTACTAATTTCGCCTGTGTAGGGATCTCTAGGAAGTAAGTTCTCAGGAATATATTCTCGTGATCGTCCAGAGCGAAGAGCATCCATCCACTGACTCCAAGACTCATCCAAGCTATCAAAAGCATCAGTCTTACGATCATAGATAGATTGACCACGACCTTTTACTTTAGACGATGTGTAAATCTTAAACGGCAAGCACAAGATGACGGATTTATCGAACTTCACATCGACAAGGTTAGCAGTGTACTCTGTCGCGCTCATATCTAGCTCAGTTTCGCCCCTGTAGAGCTTATAAGTTAATGAGCCATATCCGTAGATTTCCTCGAGCAAATAGCTCCGTCTGTGTTCTGTGAAGTGCGTGCGGAAAATAACTTCTTTCAATCTTCCACGGTTGTAGATGATTTCAATTCTATCTCCACCAACCCATTCAACAATAGGCAATGCTGTAAGTTCCGGATCAAATGAAATACGAAAAGCACCATCACCCATCACAAGACTATCTTTAATCGCCTCCTGCAGTTGATCGTGGAAGTTACTATCTTCAGCAATCTTTTCCCACAGATTCCCCTGCGTTTCCTCGGAAAAGTCTAAATCATTCATATCGTGCAGCGTGATATCTACCAACCTATCAACGATGAGACCAGGTATTCCTGTGTGAATCTTTCTAATTTCTTGCCCAGGAGTACTTGTCGCTCCCCAAAAGTTGATATTGCTGTGTGGTAATTGCTTGTAGAGCTGGTCCAGTTCGTATGAGTCGCCACGGTACCATATTTGGTTCTTAGCTGCATTATCTTCAAACGTCATTGCCTCTGTGATTGTGATGACATTTGGCTGTGCCTGTTCCAGTTTGAGAAAGCTTCTCATACTCCTTCTGATCATATCCATTATTCCCACTTTAGTTTTCCTTTCTTCCGATTATCTTCTTGTATGGCAACCACGCATACTGATTCGCATTGATTGTATGATCGTTTGCATCTTCCGGCTCATCTTTTCCTTCTTTCCACGCATACGTGTTTAGCTCTTTGATATGATTCGTACAATGACTTAACACATAGTAGCAACCTTGAGCCAACCAACCAATTTGGAAATTGATTCGGTCAATAATCTTAGTTTTTTTATAAGCATTGTTAAAGATATACAGACAACCGTATTGTCGCTTGTATTTGTTTAATTCTGTAATTGTTGCTTGGTCCGCACTATCAACAAATACATCACGCGCCAGCCCCCATTCACCACGGTTGCGCTCTAGGAAATTGATAAACTTGACCACAGTATCGGATGGTGCAATCGGTACATCAAGCTCAGCGTTGTTGTAGACTTCCTCATCCAGAGTGTATAACTTTCCGTCATATGATATCCCTTGGAAAATCATTGCAATTGTATCCGGACTACTTGCTGAGTAAGCTGTATCTAGTCCAGCTGTGAAGCGCTGGAACGTGACCGTATTCTTTACAAAAGACTTACTCAACACATGTCTTTTACTATCAAAGTTAACGAAGACAATTCCTGTTGCTCGGCCACGTAGACCAAGTATTTTATTTTTGTAGAGCTTAGTTCCAACTGGTGCAGCATCCTTTTTCTTCTGGATGGCTTCTGGTGTTAGTGATAGGTTGTCATTAAACGTAAAAAACCAGTAACGCCATTTAGGGTTAGCTGGTTCTGATAGGTCTTGCATAATTTCTTCCGGCACATCGCCTGCGTATTTTTTGTACGGTCTCGCCTTGTTGATGAACTCTTTGTAGACTGGTAAATCAGGATTGTCCGGATTGAGCGTTGCCATCAAATAATCATTACGTGTGGACAACTCACGAACAAACTCAATGTCAGCCGTGTTGACCTCATCAATATAGACACATCCATACTGTCCACCAAGAACCAGCTTCCATTTTTCCTTGTTGTCATACCCCAATACATAAATGATTTTTCCCTCAAACTTAATGTGAGGAATCTTCGAATCCTTATCACCATTACCACAGTAGACGGCTGTTTTATGGATGTCTAAAATTCCGTTATCCTGATTGATGATATTCTTTTCAGCTACACCAACTGTCTTTGCTGCAATGATGTGGAACTTCTTCGAACTTCTGCTGACTGCTCGCATAAACTTAACACCAACACCAACCGTTGTTTTTCCAGCAGCCGTTGTACCTTCCAAAAAGTCAGCATCAACATTATTAAAGCTGTTGCAAAAGTCGATGTACTTTTGAGATAGAGGGAAGCTATTCGTCAAGACCATCACCACCTAGCTGACTAACGATATCGTCAAACTTCTTAGTTTCGGTTACTGTAGCATTGATGTCTACTTTATCAGTAAACAGACCATATCGCTTGCCTAAATCAACAGCCGCACTCTTACGAGTTGATACATTAGGTTTTGCCTCTACGACACGTTGAGTGCCTTCACCATCTAAAACAAGCAAAGGCTCTGTGACCTCGCCACGCATCACAGAAGTCAAAAATTCGAGCACTTCTTGCTGATCAGCGACACGCTCGGATTTCAATTCTTCCAGGCGTTCGTCTATATAAGCTTTAACGTTAGCATTTGCTAGCAATCGACTTCCATTTGCTCGAGCTACCTCATCCTTTTTGATATTTGGATATGCTTTTTTATAAGCCTGTGTTGCATTTAAGCAGATGATGTACTCATCGGCAAAAATCTTTTGTTTTTCAGTCATCCCATTTTCCATCACCACCTTATTTTTCATAACAAAAAAGACGCGTGTATGCGCCTTTTTTTCTAGGAGTCATCATAAAAAACGTTTTGCTTTCATTTTCTTGACAATACCATAATATCACTTTAAAAATTCCAAAGAGTTCCATTAGTTCCATTTTT
Source organism: uncultured Streptococcus sp. (assembly GCA_902482895.1). Lineage (GTDB taxonomy): Bacteria > Bacillota > Bacilli > Lactobacillales > Streptococcaceae > Streptococcus. The sequence continues at coordinate 22,901 of CABTAV010000006.1, forward strand.
TAGAAATTTTTTTCAAAGCGCTCTCTCTAGCCCGATGAATCGTTCCGCGCCCGCAACGTAGCTGAGCTTGAATTTGATTCCACGACAATCCATCAATGTACAACAACCGCATGATGATATTTTCTACAGGGTCGTCCAATGACTCAATCACTTGCACCAGCTCATCCCGTTCCCGATAGAGTTCTTGGATTTCCTGATACAGTTGTTCTGATTTGTCAATAATCAGCACATTTAATTCCTCAGAGCGATTAGACGAGTTTTCTGACTTTGGCATATTATTAAACTGCTGTCCTCGCAAAATGCTCGATTTCAAGCTGATAATTTCCTGGTGCTTAGACTTCGCTTTGATATCGATGTACTGTAAGGCCTTTAGTCGTTGCTTGATATTAATTGTCAATCTTCTGCCTCCAATTCTGCAATCAACCAATCAAGGTTCTTGCGTGCTTTCTTCAGGTCTTCGAGACCATTTTTCTTCTGGAACCGAAGCATATACTTAATTGTATTTCCCCAATAGAATCCTTGAACAGCTGTCAAGTTTCCTGCAAAATTACGGACAACATCAATTGCCTCAAGGCCAAATGCACCCTGATAGTGATTTGGATTATTGATCTTATCGCTAATCATTTCATCCAAAACCTCTTCATATGTTTTTTCTTTCATTTTCCAACTCCTCCTGCTTGTTTTTCTAGCCAGTTAAAGAGCAGGCCGAACTGTTCTGTCACCAGCTCATCATCATTGTATTGCTTGCAAATTTCTCCAATTGACGACACTGCCCATAGCCAATAAGCGTCCGAGCCAAAACCAATTTCTTGGCTCTTCTGATTGCTGCGCGCCATCCATTCCGGAATAACTCTGCTAAAGAAATCTATATAATTAATTTTCATGGCAATTCCTCAATCTTGATATAGATTCCGACTGTGTCAGCCCAAAACTTCTCGACAATCTCGCTGGCCACTTGTGCATCATCTTGCCAGTATCCAAGTTTTGTCATGCAATCCTTGAGCAACTTCTGCAAATTGTCTGTATCTGGCTTCGTGGTCTTGTACTGGCCGTCGTAGCTTTTCTTGATACGAGGAAAGCACCACTTGACCGTCAGTCGAATTGCTCCTTTAAATTTATCAGGAGGCACATGCTGGGCAAGCAAGCTCTCAAATTTCGCCCTGGCATTTTTCAG
>CABTAV010000007.1:0-22841 GCA_902482895.1 uncultured Streptococcus sp.
GGGGAGATAGGATGAGAGAGCTTTTTAAACACGTTAAGTTAGTTCTAGGGGTTATTCTTGTCATTTTACTTGTGAGTCTCGCAGTTTTAGGAGGATATAGGTTGTATAAAGATCATTTTATCTTAGATTATGATCCTCACCTTACTCAGAAGGAATATCAGAATACTGTGCTTGATCAAAATGTAAACCTAGTATTTTATAAAAAAAATTGTCCTTACTGTCAGGCTGGGAAAAGCGTAGTTGTAGATGCAGCCAATAAAGGTTCCTATCCTACATTTTACATTGACACTCAGACAGAAGAAGGTCAAAAGTTGGTAGAAAAATACCAGGTTGAAAAAGCTGCAACTATCATCAAGATTCGTAAGGGAAAAATAAAGAAATATCTATATGCTTCAAGAGATTCAGAAGAAAAGATTGTAGCAGATGAGAAGAGTATTCAGGAGGCCATAAATGACTAAAAGGGTAAAGCTAAGTAAATGGGCCGAGACAGCTTTTCACAGATTGCAGTATGTCTAAGGAGGCAGTATGTATCAATTTTTAAATGCTATTGCGCATGGCGTGGTTGGAACTGTCTTGATTGCGATCTGGTTCGTACCGCTCTTCAGGATAACTATATGTGATAACTTTGGAAATGAAATCAAAACGAAAAGGCTGCCATTAGCGTTCTTAATGTTACTAAAAAGTGTTTGGCCAAAAAGTAAGGTTTCATTTATTTGGAAAGGATATAAGAAGCATGAGAAGAACTAAATCATCTAGTTTGAAGCAGAAAAGAGCTAACAAACATTTGAGAGGTATAAAAAATTATACATTATCGAATGAACCAAAAGAGTTCGGTTGTGTGTCAACTTTTGATATGTTGTTTGCAACAAATGTGAGGTATCGAGTTTTTGCAATTTTAGGAGGAATATCTGTTTTTATTTTGCTAGCTTTAGTGCCAATCAATCTCTTTTTGGGCTTTATTGCATATGTAGCAGTAAATTTAGTTCATATGAATTCAAATTTTTTTCAATTAGTTGGAGTGAAAGACGTTTCTTTTATGACAGTCTTTGAATCTTTTTATTTGGGGAATGTCGAGTTGATGAGAGATATATTCGTAACTATTTGTGTAGCTATTATAGTTCTTTCTTTATCGTTATATGGAACGTGGCGTACTGAAAAAAAGACGGATATAACCTCTTTAACAAATCAGTATTATGGAAAAATCAGGAAGGAGAAATAAAATGTCTACTTTAATTGAAATTTCTAAACGCTGGATTGAAAAGATAAAATCCAGCCCAATTTTGCAGCCATTTATTAAGACTAAAGTTTGGTTTCAAGAGAATATTATTAAGAGAAAACTGGTCATTTTTTCAATGTTGTTTGTGACCTGGTTAAGTCTTTTAATGGGAGCGATTTTCTCACCACAAAGACAAACATATACTTCAGAACAACTCAAAACAAAGCAGGTTTTTGCGAATGGCAGCGGTGAGATGAAACTGGTCAGTCAGGAATATTCACCAGATACTGGAATTATCGTTTTACAATTTGAGACAAAAGATGCTACGACTTCGATAGATCGGGGCATCGATGCCAAACGATTGAAATGGAAACTCTATGCTCAACATAAAGACTCAAAAATAGAGATGGACGTTGTGCCAATCATTGATAATAAAGTATCAGTTATTATTAAAGGAGTTCCGAAAAATTTTGGTGCATTTGCGATCGATGTGACGAATCAGACAGTCTCTTCTAGCTCAATTGATGTGAATATTTCATCGCCATCCAGTGATTCTAAAAAGGTTTCTCAGAAGAAATCTGGAGAAGAGGACACTGTACAATTCTTTGTAACTCCTCAAAATCCTCAGCTTGAAATCAAAGCTATTGAAGTTGTCTCCAGAGAAGAATTTACTCTTCAGGAAATCGAAAAAGAGATCAATTTCCAGAATGAACAGTCTCAAAAATTGACAACATCAATTTCTCAATTGAAGGAATCTATTGAAGATGATAACTCACGAAAGGCGAGTCTTCAAGCAGAAGCAAAATATCTAACAGGTGATGATCTCGAAGCCAATCAAAAGAATATTGCTACTCTGGATACAAACATCGAAACGAAGAATAGAACCATCGAAACAGCCTATAAAAACATTGAAAAGTTGAAGGCTAAATTGGAGTCTTTGGACAAGAAAAAACAGGCAGTCAAAGATGGAACATTTGAATTTTCAAACCCTATTGAAACTGTAGAAATGAATTAAAGTGAGGTAAAATAAAATGAAATCAAAGAAAAGTTTTAAAAAGCTTTACCATGTAATGTTTTTTATAATGATTGATTGTTGCTTCACTCTATATATTTTACTTACTGTGTCGGCCTTTCTTACTTATCAGTGGTTTGTAAATCTTAACTCTTCTACAATTCTTTATTATTACGATACCATGAGTGTACTATGGTTTAGTATTTTAATTTCTACAATTTTGACAAAGATATTATATCGTCCATTGTTAAGCTCTATTTGGTTCCAACCCTTGTGGGATAAGATAAACGATAGTGAATAAAGAGAATGAATCTCCTTAATTTTTGAATTAAGGGGGTTTATTTTTTATGATTGTCCCTTTAAAAAATTTTTTTCATTTATCTCTTATACTAGAATCAATCAAAAAAAGAAAGGCAGAAAAATGAAAGAACAACTTAAATTAGCACCAAAGGAAAATCAACCAGTTAGAAAGCATCGTACTGTATTCACAAGTACAAAAGGTTTGATTAGAAAACAGAAATGGGTTGTGCTGGATATTGATGAATATGGAATGACCTATCGTAGTAAACCAGGATATAAAGGAGAAATGTTTTCTTCAATGTACCTCGTTCTACAGGAAATTAAAATTGATGAACGTTCTTTTACACTAACCATCAAGAAAAATGATCATGAAGTTTATGTGATTGATTTGAAAAAATTAGATGGTGATTTGTGGAGCAACTTCCAAATTATAAAAGAAAAAATTACCAGCTTTGCAGGAAATAAATTAAGGAAATAAGAAATACGAAATTAGAAAAAAGGAGAAGTAATCATGGCCAAAAATGATTTAAAAAAAATTGATAATCAACTAGAAGAGGCAAAGAAAAGAGTTGCCCTTTTGGAACAGGAACGTAAAGAAGCAGAAGAGAATCTTCAAAAACAAATTGGTAAAATTTATGTTCAAATTCAATTGAAGAAAAATAAAAATCAGTCGTATGAATCAATTTTTGAAGAGTTAAAAATGGAATTAAACCTCATCAAAGAAGATGAAAAAGAACAACGTTTAGCAGCGAAGAAAAATCGTGAAGAAGGAAACTTTCCAGCTGAAGATCAGTCTTAATTTTTGAGTTTTGAACTTCTAAATGAAGTCAAAAACGGTGTAAGCAAAAGTGTGTAAAAAGGAAAAACAGTGTAAGTATAACACCTATAAAGTGTGTAAAGGTAAGTATAGCATGTGTGTGTCAGTAGGTGAAACCGAGAAAATTACCGGTACCGGAAACGTTGATACTATCAACATATCACGGCACGTGATATCAGTTTCCCTTATGCTCTTTTCTACCACAACACACCTAAAAAGGACCTTAGTCCCTCTGTGTGTGTTAGTGTGTTGAAAAACCGCAAAAATAGAACCGTATCGGTTCGTGATGTTGCGAGGTTGAAGTTTTCTTTTTTGCTTCTTTTTGCTTTTGCTTCGACAAAAGAAAAAAGAAGGGCGCTGTTTTTTAGAAAGGAAAATTTAAAATAATGGCAAATATAAAACAAAATCGAATTGAGATTAGAGGGCTTACTGATGATGAAATTAATTATCTAAAATCTCTTGCTAAGAAAAATAAAGCCAACTCATTTAACGATTTTCTGCTCTCAATCTGTCGTGAAAAAATTGAGTATGGAAAATTTAATCGTGCTCAAGATTTGTATGTGGCTCATTTAGAAAATATGAAATTAGCTTCTGACCATGTTCTGGAACAAATGAAAAAACAGACAAGGATACTCTCTGAATTTGAAAAAAAAATGGATCGTTATGGCGGTCATATTTCACGTTGGTTAGAGTATGAAGGGGAGGTGGAAAGTGATGACTAAAAATTTTTTAATTAGAAATGTTCCTGATGATATGTTTGAACAACTTCAGGCCATTTCAAAAAAATATAACTATCCAAGTTTCAATGAGTTTATGTTATCGCAAGTTCAAAATATCGTAATGAATGACGGATTGAATTTGTACAATAATCAATTTGCGGAAACATTGTCCGATATCAAAAAACAACAAAGTCAGATTTTAGAATTGATGTTGAAGAATGAGATTTCTCTTTCGGCTTTAAATGTTAAACAAGATATTGTAAATGAACTAACCACAAATTGGTTACATTTTATGGATGATGTATCGGCACTTGAAGCTGAACGACGGTCAGGTGGTGTTTGAAAATGAAGAAGAATAAATCTCTGTTCATCATTCTCATTTTTCTTGCAATCTTTATCGTACAACCTAACAATTTTAATGCTATCAAATCTGGCTTGACACAAAATGATATCCCAAATCAATTGAACATAGCCGATTCAGCTGAAGAAAAAAATTCCAACTCAAATTTGAATCCTACTCTGAAAAATGATGATTTGAAATCGAAGGAGTATGATGGAAAAAATCAAGTGATTGTCGTCAATGAAAAATCACAATTTACAAAAGACGAATTGAGTTTAGAAAATGGCAGTTGGGAAAAATATTCTGATCTAGATTTTTTAAATCGTGTAGGAATTGCTGAAGCGATGTTGGGAAAAGATTTGATGCCAACTGAAGATAGAGAATCTATTTCGTCTATCACACCAACAGGATGGAAAAATAAAAAAATAATTTTCAACGGGAAAGAAGATTATTTATATAATCGTTCTCACTTAATCGGTTTTCAATTAAGTGGAGAGAATGCGAATGCTAAAAATTTATTTACAGGTACACGTGCTTTAAATGCAAATTTTGAAGATGAACAATCATCAATGGTTTACTATGAAAATAAAATTGCTAACTACATAAAAAATACGAATCACCATGTTCGCTATCGAGTAACTCCCATTTTTAGAAATGTGGAATTAGTTGCCAGAGGAGTTCGTATGGAGGCACAGAGTATTGAAGATGATGAGATCTCATTTGATGTATATATCTTTAATATTCAACCAGGATATAAAATCAATTATTTGACAGGATCATCTCAGAAAAATTGAGGAGGGAAAAATGAATCCAAGACTTAGCTTATATTTTAGTGAAGAAACACATGAAAAATTTAAGGAAATAAAATCCTACTTGAAAGAATCGTCTGCTTTGCAGAAACAGTATCGAAATAATTCAGCAACGCTTGTAACTTTGATTGAAGTTTTTTATAAACTTTTTATTGAATTAGGAGAAGGAAAAAATTTCTATGAGCGACTGACTCAGCTGGAAAAAAATTTGGGGGATGCCTTTGATTCTGGAAATGACAACAAGGCAATTCATCGTCAACTTGATCAAATTCTCTATTTAACACTAACCAACTTTCATGCTATTACGAAAGATGATTTTGATGTTCAAGAATTGGAATCTATTCATTCACGATTGGATCCTACACAGCATGAATTAATGGCAAGAATTAATGATGTCATTCAAGAAGATATTGCACGTGGTCAAACAATCAAACATTCTCATTAATTGAAAGGAGACCTTACTCGTGAGTGAGTCTAGTCCAAGTATTACCTTCATGCTGCAATACACTGAAGCAAATAGTGGCTTTGTAGACTACACTAATAGAGACGAAGCTGTTGAGGTTGATAATGAATTAAATTTAGAAACACACAGACAAAATATTGAGTCTCTAACTGAAGATGAACTACAAAAAATCCAAGCTGAAGTCCCAGAAACAAAACTTAATTTCCAGGAGTACATCGATTATATGAATCGTTCTTATGCTACTGAAAATCAAAATGAAGAGATGACAGCGATTTTTACAAAAGAAGCAAATTACTTGCAGCGTAGTAAAGTAACTGAATTGAAAAGTAAGTTAGAACAGGCTTATCAAAATGGCTCTCTTCTATGGCAGGGTGTTATCTCTTTTGATAATGATTTTTTGGCAAAAGAGGGATTATATGACCTGGAAACTGGGAAAGTCGATCAGCAAGCTATCAAGTCGGTCATACGTGAAGCACTGCCAAGGTTGATTGAAAAAGAAGGATTATCCGACTCATCATTTTGGTGGGCTAACATTCACTTGAACACGGACAATATTCATGTGCATTTTGGTTTATCTGAAGTTGAATCTGCAAGAGATAAATTTTTCTATCGACCTCGTGGACGAATGGAATATAGAGGTAACTTTTCCCAGAAAACCATTGAGCGTTTTAAAAGTGATGTTTTTCATGGCCTGTTAAATGAACAGACTAGAGGAATGATTGTTCGACGAGAACAAATCTTGGCCAATATCAGAAGTGAGTTGATCAATTCTGTATTTAGAGATCAGAAGGTTCGTTCTTCGGCTGAAAAAAATTTTTTGGAGCAGGCTTACAACCATTTGCCAATGGATAAAAAATGGCGTTATGGATCAAATGCAAGAGATTTTGCAGTCAGTAAATTCTTCATCGACCGCTATCTGGATTCCTATTTAGAAAATGATGGGAAAGAGCTCTATCAAGAATTTCTGAAAGAAACGAAGGACTTCCTAGAAACTTATAGAGGAGCTTATTCTGCTGAAAAAAAATCAACCTACGAGAAGATTCGGAAAGTTGATGGTCGTTTTGAGAAAATACAACAGGAGGCTGCAGGCTATCATCTGCAGCAATTAATAGCGAATCGAGAGAAGGAGTTGAGAGAACGACTAGCAAATAAAATCTTGCACCTATTTCGTGAGAATGCTCCTGAGATAGCTGACGTTCGGCTGGAAAAAAATTTGGCCAATTTCTCAGTAAAGAATCAAAAATTAATTTTAGCCCAAGATCCTAACGCAAGTGTTATCAAAACACTAGATGCCTGGAAAAAACTGGGTTATGATCTAAAAGATGGGGCGAAACCTCTTGAAATCACAAAACCAGTCTATGCTACTTATGACAAACACGGAACAGGTTTGGGACGTCCTGAATTTGTTACGGAATTAGTTTATGATGTGAGTCAGATGAAAGAAGACTTACTACAGAAGCAACTTAGTTTAAGGGACTTGTCGCTATTTTCTTCAGCTGATTTGAAAGATCTTGTAGAAGCGGCCAAAAAGAAAAGCGATCGATCATTGAAAGAACGCCAGGAGTTAGGAACATTTCGCTATGCATTAAAATTGAGTTTATTAGAAGAAAAACAAAGTAATTTATTAGTTCGTAAAACTCTTTTTGATCAAATCCAACCACTTGAAACGGATAAGTCATTTGTTGAATTAAAAAAGAAGGAGATTCTTCAAAGACTGAAGCTGACTGAATTGCAACTGACTCCAAATTATAAACTGGGTGAAGCGGATCAATCACTGAAACAAACTCTTTCTAACCAATTTGAAGCTAGTGTTTCATTTTCTATAGAAAAGGCTGACTCATTAACAATTCAAGCACCTATTAAACGTTTGAAGGAGGAATTAGCTACAATTAAACCTCTTCAAGATGAAGGAGTTTTGACCATCCTAAAGGGCTATCCTGTTACGAAAGATAGCTACATAGAAGAGTTACAGACACATATCTCCATTTTTCAGCTGAAGCATCAGATTTACAGTCGAAACAAGGAAATTTCACAAACGACTGATCAAACTACTATTCAAAAATTAAAACAGGAGAATGCGAAAGGATTTTCTGAGCTCAAATCACTCTATCAGAAATTGTTGCCAGAGGAGGAAAGTAATCAGAAAAGTCAGTTAGCTCAAGCTGTTTCACAGAAAATGCAAGAAAGAAAGGTCCTGCAAAGAAAAAATATCCAACAATCCCAAGGGAAAGCAATCATCAATACAGATTTCATGAGAAATCTGACCAATTCTCTTCAAAGGGCTCAACGTGCAAATAAAAAAGCCCTCATGGAACGTGAGAGAAGCGATGAGAGACAGGAACTGGAGGAAAAAGGACAAAGTATGTAAAGGTCATTGTAAAAGCAATGACTTTTTTTTTGTTGAAAAATGGAATTATATTGTCCCTTTAACTGGGATTTTTTGGTTATTGGATAGAATAGAGGGATAAAAGAGAAAGGAGAAGAAAAATGAAGTTGGTATTTCCAGATGTAGCAGTTGAAGACTTTGATTTCTCAGCTGAATGGTTAATTACGGCAATGAATGCCGATAGCAAGCACGTGCATTTTGAGGGTCAAGGAAGAAATTCTGATTTAGAAATGGTTCTAGATTTTAAGGAAAATTCTGAGCTATTTGAATCTTTTTCAGTAGGGGAATTGGTTCACTTAGATCCAGAAACGTTTCTACAAGCAGAGAAAGAGCCGTATAAACTACAGTATGAAGGATTTTAAGGAGATTTTATATGACAGAACAAAAATCAAGACGTGGGAAAACTCGTAGAGAACGTGTTGAATTTGCACGTTCTAGAGATATTTTGGATGTTGCAAACGAGCTCCAGATGGAGCTGGTTCGATCTGGACGAGACTATCGATGGAAAGAACATGATAGCCTAGTTATATCGCCTGATAAGAATTTATGGAAATGGTTCTCCAGAAATACAGGAGGAGATGCGATTTCTTTAGTTGAAACGATAAAGGAAGTGGATTTTAACCAATCTGTAGATTTTTTAAATGATGGAAATTTTAAAGAGTTTCAAATGGTTGAAAGAGCTCAAGAAGATTTTAAATACTATCTTGAAAAATATGAGCAGCCGTTTTCAGCTGGAAGAGATTATCTACGGAATCAACGTGGGCTATCAGACGAAACGATTGATTATTTTTTGGAACAGGGTGTTTTAGCCCAAGCTAACGCCAAACTTGACTACTTTGCGGAAGGCAATGATGGAGTTACAACAAATGCGATTGAGCCAGTTATTGTCTTCAAGTCCCTTTCTTCTTCAGGTGAAGTTGTTGGAGCCTCTTTACAAGGAATACAGGAGAATTGGGAGAAGTGGCCAAAACATGGATATGCTAAAGTGATTATGAAAAACTCCGATCCTATGACAGGTATTCATGTTGATATTGGCAGTCCAAAACGATTGATTTTCACTGAGAGTCCAATTGATTTAATGTCCTACTATGAATTGCACAAAGATAGTCTTCAAGACGTCAGATTAGTTTCTATGGATGGTTTGAAAGAATCAACTATAGGCCGTCATCTATCTCAAATTCAAGCTGAAATATCAGGAAAACAGCTAAGATGGACACCTGAACAATTAGCGGACGGACTTCAAGTAGCTATTGATCATCACTTTTTTGAAGATGGGAAAAATGCGGATTTGATTACTCTAGCTTTAGATAATGATGAAGCAGGTAGAACATTCATTCAAGAATTGGAGGCAAAAGGAGCTGTTATCAATTCAGATCTACCAGAACTAAAACCAGGACAAGATAAAACGGACTGGAATGATGTTCTAAAGAATCAACAGGAAGAAAAGCCTGACAACAGTCGTCTTGCCCAGGCACGTCGAAAATTGGAACGACTAAGGGGTGAACAAGACGAGGCTATTTCAAGGGCTTATTCCCACCAAGCGCTAACAAATGGGCAACCCATGAATGATAAGCGAGGAGGTGCTAGCTTTAAACGTAAGCAAGAACAAATAGAAAATCAAGTCTTCTCAAAGATGGATGAGATTAGGCAACAGGAAGAGCGAGTAGAGCGCCTGGAGCACCAACAACATTTGAAAGAAATGGGGTTGAATCGTCAGGGAAGTGGTCTGGAGATGAGTGTTCAAAATATACCTAGAATCCGTGAAGAGTTAGAAAAAGCTAAACGTGGAGAGTCGTTCTTTACCAAAGCTACTCTCAAACGCTATCAAGAAGAGTTGACTAGACTTGAAGCCATATCTGAACAAATGGGTAAAACGAGCATTCAACCAGCAACTCAAGCCTTAATTGATGAGGGGCTAGTGAACCAGTGGCAAAAACAACCAAATACGTATTTTGTAAAAGGGTTACGAAGAGTTGCTCTGGAGTTGACTGAAGAAGGAGAGTTTCAATTATCTTCACAAACTAAGTATCATCCGAAAACAGATGAGGAAAGACTGAAGGTGGATGAATTACTTGCCAAACAAGGGCAAGAAAATGTAGGATTAACGCCCTCGAATCAGGAAAAAACAATCTCACCACAACCAGAACCTATTGAAAAAAATCAAGGCGAAGCAGGGTGGTTAGAAAAAAATTGGGACAATCTCACGTTTTCGATAGAAAATAAAAAAACAGTCGTCATTGATCCGACTAGTATAGATGAGATGGTTGAAGAAAAACAAACTCCAGATAATCAAGAATCTATTGTCAATACAGAGGAGAATGCTGTGAGATTGATGAGCTATGAAGAGGTAAAACAGGAAAACGAAGCATTAACAAAGAGTTTAAATAATCGGATTCAATCTGGAGAATTATCAATTGAATTTGCCCCAGATTTCTATCTATATGATGTCTTTGCGAAGTTAGGAAATAGCCATCCTACTAAATACCTCAACGCTAAACGAATGGAAGTGTTGTCTCCTATTCATTCACTTTTGACCTCTCTTGATGATCAAACGACTGATTTATACAAGAAAAAAGGGACTCCTGAGCAAGATTCCTTGTATCAAGCATTGAAACCTCATCAGAGAACTTTGGGAGTAGATATTTCAACCCGATTTATTGGTGAACTTGCAATAGCAGCCTACAATACTAACAAGCAGATAGAAAGCCTTTCAAGTGACAGTTTTGGCGTCTATTTTGGTGAAAGAACCCTTGATAATCTATCACAATCGATTGAGCGAATGCTGGAGTATCCATTGATTGAATCGGGTAAAAGAGACTTTACCTATGGTTTTGTGACAACACCAAATACACTGTACCACTATCTGGAAGAACAAGAGGGAGAAGTGGTTTTAAACCGTAAATTGTTGGATAACCTGATGTCACGTCTTGATACTCAGTCCATTAAGATAATGGAAGCTTCAGAAGAAAAAGAAAAAGCCCCTGAACAAAGTCAGGAGCGCTTGATTGATAGGACCAGTGGTGGCACGGGGTCTTTACAGCTCGAAGCTGAAGGCAGTCCCACACCTGTACTTGAAACAAGCACCTTTGAGCAAACTGTTACCAGTCACCCGACATCATCCTATCCGTACCTTCATTTTAGCACAAATTATGATAAAGTGCAACGGCGAGTGGGGAATTATCACCCAATTACACCTGCCGATTTAAGACGTTTGAACCAATATGCGCCCTCCATTCAAAGTACAGCGTCCTGGTATTTAAGTGAAATGGCTGGCAGTAAAATAAGTTTTGTTTATGCGGATCATGGAGAAGAGAATGTTCTTCAAGTAACTTTCCAAAAAGAAAACTTTATCCATCTTTCAGGGATTAGACCTTTTGAAGAAGGAAAAGGTGCTGCTGATTTCTTAGAAGATTTTGCGGCTGGTCGAGGTCATTATGACGGTATGTTGATTAGTAATTCAATTAAGGATAAATTGCAGGTTCTTCCAATGCTTCAGGATATTTTAGAGCCACAATCCTTTGTTCTGGATGATTTGAGCAGTGTTGAAAAACTTCACAATCTCAATATGAGTGAAGCTATTAAAGCAAAAGATGAAGATTTCTTACTACTGTTTAAAGATATCGGAGATGAAAAAATTCCAGCCTCTCTTATGAAACTCAAAGGAGAGCTTGCAACTAGTGTTAAATTGTTGGATGAAAAGATCATTCTCGGTGTCTATAGAGAAAGAGATGGTCACATTGAGCAACTGTCAATTAATGAGGAATATGTTAAAGACAATGGTGCAGAAATGCTATCAGTTTTGAAGAATAAGCAGTTTGAAGAAGTTTCTAAAGAAATTGAACAAACAATGCTAGAGAACACACTGAATAGTCCCCTACTTGATTCGGCTACGTTTACTCAAGTCTTAGATACTGTCTATAATTTAGGTGTGCCAGGTGACATCTCAAAAACTCCAGAAGAATTTCATCAAGCCTGGAATCAGTATCTTGACTATGCGAAACAGCACAATGATAAATTTGATCAGATTGTTGCTGCAGCTGGAGAAGATAATCTTCTGGATAAAAATTCCGACTTTTATAGAGACTGGCATCAAGATCATATTTATAAAGATGACTATCATATTCGTCTTCAATGGTCCGAGGATCGCCCAGATGGCCCGAAATTGCCGTTTAAAGAGACAGAGCTTATATCTTATCAAGACTTTGCTAGAGAGCTATACAAGGCCAATCAGGACTTTTATCCAATTCATCAAGAAGGAATGAAACAAGTAACAGCAGGCAATACTGAAGGTTATGTCCCTCCTACCAAAATTAAGTTTGATGTTTATGCTCCAGGGGGTGAAATGATCAAAGAGGGAATTCGATATGATATTGGAGATGAGACTACACCTATTTCACAAATGTTAGGGTTAGGATATCGTCGACTCAAAGGTCAATCTGTACTAGCATCGATGGATGAAGAAATTCTTTCTCAGCTGGAAAATAGAGAGGTGAATAAGGAAATTTCTCAGGAAGCAAATGAATCGACTCGATTGACAGAAGAAGGAGAAGGTCAAACTCCTGAAACAAGAGAAACGGTAGCTTTTCAATCTTCTAAGCAAGAAACTAAAACTAATTTGCTTCAGCGTGTAGAGGAGATCCTGAATGAGGAACCTATTTCAGATTTGGAGACTCATGAAGTGAACTCAGGTAGTATTGATTATGCTGCTTTAACGCCTCATGAATTGAGTGAGGTTGCTTTCCAAAAAGTGAGAGAGTACACAGAAACACCAGAACGGTTAGAAGAGTATCTGAATTTTATGAGTAAGTTTCCAGAGCTCTCACCTAGAAATGTCGCTTTGATTCAGGAACAGTGGCCAGGGGCGAGTGCAGTCGCAACCTATAATCAATGGCAATCAATGGGGGAAGTTCTTGGGATTACTTCAGATCAGGTATTTGAAACTAGAAATACCTATACCAATAAAAAAACAGGTCGAACAAGAGAAGTTATCCATAACAATCTTTCGGTTAAGACAGGAGAAAAATCACATATTACCTTGTTTAGACCTATGATGGTCGAAATGATTCCTGTATTGGATGAAAATGGGAACCAGGTAAAAAATGGAAAAGGCAATCCAAAATATAAAAGACTTTCTGAAGCGACACCTGAAGAAAAGGCGTTAAAGAAGGAAGGAAAATTGAAATCTCGCTTCTTCCAAGAAAGAGATCCAAATACAGGCTTAGCTAAATTCGCTACATATAAAGTATTTGAGTTGTCCCAAACGACCTTGAAGCCTGAATTTTATCCAAAAGCGATGCCAAATCGTCACTATAATTTTAATATGGATCATATTCGTACAAAAGAGGTGCTCGAAGGGCTTTCAGACTATGCTAAGAATATTGGGGTAACAATCTATCAAGACGATGCAAAAGAGTTGAGAAGTGCGAAAGGATCTTTTTATCCAGATGAACAAAAGATACTTTTGAATCCAGATAATACTCCTGGAGAGGTCGTTGCAACCACTATTCACGAGTTGGCGCATGCTAGTCTACATAACCCTAAATTTGCTAACTCGTATAAGGAAGATGTCTCAAAAGATCGTAGAGAACTTGAAGCTGAGATGACAAGTTATCTCGTTTCTAATCATTTTGGGTTAGATACCTCTGAGAAAGCCATTCGCTATATGGCAATTTGGACTGATAATTTGACCTCTCTTGATGATCAACAACTAGCGCAATCTATGAAACGGATTCATGGAACAGTATCTAAGATTGTAAAAAGTGTTGAACAACATACAAAGCCTTATCAGTTGAATAGACAGGTGGGACAAAATCAAAATTTTATCCAAAGCCCAAAGAAGGGGCTTAAAGTATAGAAAGAGTGCTCTTTGTGAGCCTCTTTTTTGTATAAAAAGGTATATAACTTTATATGCTGTTTTTGATATCAACTTACTCTATTCTTTGTCAATGTCCCTTTACAAAAGATTTTTTAATTATAGATTACAATGACAGAAAATGAAGTAGAAGGAGAATGATATGGTTATAGTTATTCTGGCTGAAAAAGAGAAACAGGCAGAAGCTTACGCTACAGCTTTGGGACAATTTAGTAAGAAGAGAGGTGTCTATGTCATTAGGCAGTCACTCTATTTTCCAGCTGAAGTACATGTGGTGGCTGCTGAAGGGCACCTATTTGAATACAGTGAACCAGACAATTGGTCGCTTGAGAAATTACCTCTTACAAATGTTTCATTTAAGCAACATCTGAAAGAGGACAAGGATTCGAGAGAAAAATTTAAGAGAATCTATGATGAAGTGGTAGCAGCGGATCAAGTGATTATTGGGACGGATGCTGATAGAGAAGGAGAGCGGATTGCGTACTCTATTTTGTCGCACATACCAGGAGGCAAGGAGAAAATTTTGAAACGGCTTTGGGCAAGCTCCTTGACCAAGAAAGCTCTTCAAAAAGCTTTTCAGGAATTGAAGGAACCTTCAGAGACCTATAATTACTATTTGGAAGCTGAAGCACGTGCACAAAGTGATTGGTTGGTAGGAATGAACTTATCACCTCTTGCAACTCTTGATCTTCAAGCAAGAGGACAACTCCCTCGAACAAAAGGTAGCCATCTATCGGTTGGCCGAGTTCAAACACCAGCGGTCAGACTAGTTTGTGAAAATGATTTAGAAATCCGCAACTTTACCCCAGAAAAATATTGGAGGCTTCAGCTGGAGGATAAGAAAAATGGGGTATTCTTCACCACAAAAGACAAAACTAAGGATAGTGAGGCTATTTTAGCCTCTTCAAGGAAGCTATCAGCTACCTCTGTTATTTCTTCAGTTGAGGTAGAAAATCATCAGAAATCCGCTCCACAGCTATTTACCTTGTCAGAATTACAAAGTTTTGCGGCAAGTGCCTGGAAATTTGACTCAGATAAAACAGAGAGCATTGTTGAGGGACTGTATTTGGAAGGTTTTCTCTCCTATCCACGACCAGACTCAGAATACATCAATCATTTTGAATTTGAAGATTTAAAAGAAAATCTATCTGCCTATCAAAAAGCTATTAATTGTCATTTTCAGCCAGTGTTTTTGGAGCCTAGGGAAAATTATGTCAATGATGAAAAAGTATCTGGTACGAGCCACTCAGCCTTGATTCCGACTGAAAGAATTCCAAACCTTTCAAATTTAAAGACTGACCAACGACTGATTTATGAAGCGGTTGTGAAGCAGGCAATCTTGATGTTTGCAGATGATTGTTATTATTCTACCAAAACAATTGAAGTAAAGAATAATGGTCTTGTTTTTAAAACAAAGGGTAGAACGCTTCATAAATTAGGATGGGCTGAATGGAGTTCACGAAAGGTACGAGGTCCTGTTGAAGTTCCTGATTATCAAGTGGGAGATGAAATTGATACGCAGGTTCAGATTGTAGGGGGTGAAACAAAACCACCTAAACGATTAACTGAAAGCCAATTGATTGGCCAAATATTTCCTAAATATGGCTTGGGAACCCAAGCTACTAGAGGAGAAATCATTAAAAAAATTCAGAGCAAGGGCTATGTTGTTAAAGATAAAAAAACAGCTCAACTAACTCCTACCAACAAGGCCTTTCTACTGATCAATTATCTCTATGACAATGAGTTTTCTGATCCAGAGACAACAGGAGGCTGGGAAATGTTTCTATCTCAGATAGGAGAAGGGACAATCAATCCACGAGAATTTGTGGATGCAATAAAAGACAAACTCACTCTTCAAATCAAGGAAGTAAAAGAAAGAGGTGATTAAGTGTGACTACTGAAGAAAAGAAAAAAACGCCCTATTTAGATCGTTATACAGATAATCTGACGGAAAAAGTTTCCAAAAAAGCAGAAGATTATCAGGTGTACGGACGTGATAAAGAAGTAGAAGCTGTTCAAACCTCTCTTCTCAGGAGAACCAAGAACAATCCAATTTTGGTAGGAGAAGCTGGGGTTGGTAAAACAGCTATTGTTGAAGGATTTGCTTTAGCCATTTTACGAAACCAGGTATCTCCAAAATTAAAAAACTTGACCGTACGTTCTCTGGAATTATCTAGTTTAATGTCAGATGAAGATGGAGGATTTATTGTTAAGTTTAAAAAAATTATTGAGGAGATGGTAGAAACCAAAGGAGAAAACCTTCTCTTTATTGATGAAATTCATACGATTGTTGGAGCTGGAGGTTCAGATAAAGGCGCTCTGGATGCTGGAAATATTATTAAGCCAGTTTTGTCACGTGGTGAGATTCAATTGATTGGCGCAACTACTTTAGATGAATTTCATGAATATATCGAAATGGACCGAGCGCTGGAGCGAAGGATGCAGCCGATTATGGTTTCTGAACCAACAACTCCTCAAGCGATTGAAATTCTTGAACGAGCTAAAACTATCTACGAAAACTTTCATCATGTGTCTATAAGTTCTGATGCTGTAAAACAAGCTGTACTTTTATCTGTCCGCTACATACCTGATCAATTTTTACCTGATAAAGCCTTTGACTTAATAGATGAAGCAGCGACAATTTGTTCTACAAATGGATTAGGCCATGTCGGGAAGCAAGAAATTGCAGAGGTGCTGAAAAATAAAACAGGTATTCCTGTTACGACGATTTTGAAAGGTAACAAGGAAAGACTATACGGTTTAAAGGAAAAACTGTCACGACGTGTTAAAGGTCAAGATGAGGCTGTAGAGGCTGTTGTGGATGCTATAACTGTTGCACAAGCTGGTTTACAGGATCAAAGAAAGCCCTTATCTTCCTTTTTGTTTCTGGGAACTTCTGGGGTTGGAAAAACGGAGCTTGCATTGGCACTAGCAGAGGGAATGTTTGATGATGAAGAGGCAATCATTCGCTTTGATATGTCTGAGTATAAACAAAAGGGAGATATCACAAAGCTGATTGGTGATCGTCAAACTAGAACAAAAGGACAATTGACTGAGAAGGTTAAACAAAAACCTTATAGCGTTATTCTGATAGATGAGGTGGAGAAAGCACATTCCGAAGTTGTAGATTTATTTTTGCAAGTGCTTGATGCAGGGCGCTTGACTGATTCAACTGGAAGGCAAGTGAGCTTTAAGAATACGATCGTCATCATTACTACGAATATTGGTTCTGAAAAAATTATTAAGCAATATGAATTGAAAGGGAATTTTAAAAAACTAACAGATAGGGATAAAGTTCAGTTTGAAAAGAGCATGACGTTGGAGTTGGAAACAAAATTCCGACCAGAATTTCTCAATCGAATTGAATATAAATTAATTTTCAACATGTTAGACGAGAAAGTGAATAAGGAAATTATTGTCAAACAACTATCAGAAATCGAAGAAAGAATGAAGAATCAAAAGTTGACTCTCTCTTATGAAGAAAGTTTGGTTACTTATTTATTGGATGTAGGAACCAATATAAAGGATGGTGCACGACCTCTGGAAAGAGTGATTAAACATAAGGTGCTTCCTCTAATTTCTAAAGAGTTTCTGAACTTATCCGATCACAACCAAGAGTATCATTTTCATCTTTGGGTAGAAGGTGATGCGCCAGATGAGCATCACCGTGAAGATAAAAGAGAAATATTATTCGATGTCGAAGCTGAAAAGACGTCATTTGGTGAAGCATTATTTTCTTAAAACTCACCGTAAAAAAATGATTGTCCCTTTAAAAAATTTTTTTCAATTATCTATTATACTAACGTTGTCAAAAAAACAAAGGAGGATTTCTATGAAAAATTATTTGACAAGACAACTTCAGCAAGTAAAAACAAAATCACAGATGTTTTTATTGAGCCTTTCCCTATTCCTAACAGGATCTACAGTCTATGCGGACGATCCATTTGCTAAGTCGGATAACTTGGCGAAACAAGGAATTACAAAAGTTCAGCTAGTCAGTGTTGCGCTATTTGGTCTAGCTGCCGTTGTCACTTCGCTCATTTATGCATTTGGTGGACGGGAGTTAAAAGCCTCAATGAAAAAAAATTGGATTTCAATTGCAATTGCAATTATTGGTGTTTCTGCAGGTCCAAGTATCATTGAATGGATTTTTGATTTTGTGAAAAATTAAGGGGTGGTGATATATGGCTTTTGCGCTCTTTAATAAAGGTCGCTGTACGATTACAGATGACTTATTTCTAGAAATCACCTGGGAAGATGGAAGAGGTCCAGAGGATGATATTGAGTTGCTTGATATTATCGAGGGATTGGATCATCTTTCTGATTTTTCTCAGCCGATTGCAAAAAGTTTGCCCTACCTAACATTTCAACAAGCCGAGTTGTTATTTAGAGAGTTGAAACAGGTGTATGGTCGGTTTCAGCTGAAAAAAGTAGCAATTGCCCATCTGGAAGGAAAAAGCGTGGTGACAGAAGGGGAGGTTTATGCTAGTCCATTCCTCATTACTGAAGACTATGAAAACCTCTTGCTTCCTCTCATTCAAGCGATACTTACTCGCTCTGAATTTGCGAATTATAGCTATCAAGAAAAAAGGGAGTATTTTGAGAACCAGATTTATCCTGTATATAAACAAAGTTTGGGATTATCTGATTCTTCTCTTCCACTTTTTCCAGCTGAAGGTGAGACAGAGGCTGTTTCACAACCAAATCGCTTGTCGCCTGTTCCAAATGCAAGGGATCAAACAGATGTTGCGGCTCCCGTATCTCAAAAGCGGTCAACTTCTCTGAAGAAATTTTATCTATTTTTAGGTGTTTTGGGAGTGTTGTCAGTAATAAATATCATTTGCATATTTTTTGCTTTCGCTCAACTATCAAACCAATCAGAAAAAGTAAATTTCTTATATCAGGAACAAAAAAATACTCAACTTATCATTTCAACGAAAAATGAAGTTGATGTATTTAGCCGTTATTTCTTACCTTCTTATTACTCGGGCAAAAAAGAAAACTTAGTAGATTTTCTTTCTGAAGGTGATGCAAAATTTACCAAACCAAAAGAAGGTATTTTACAGTCCGTTATTTTAGAGAAATTGAATTATGATTCAGAAACTCAAAGATATACGGTTTCCTATATCCTGTCTGTCAAAAGAGGGGATAAATCATCTAGCATCAGATTAACTTTTGATGTAAAAGCTTCTGATTCTTCAAAATATGGATTTGTTGTAGAAACAGAACCAAAGGAATCAAATTATCTTAAAAATTAAAAAAGGAAAAAATCAAAATGAAAATGAACAAAAAAAATGTATTAGCTACACTAGCACTTTCAACTATCGCACTTGCACAAGCTGGTTATGTATCAGCAGACGAACTTGCACCAATTGATTCTTCTGCTCCAACAACGGAAGTGGTTACGCCAACGGCGCCAAGTGCTTCAACAGAAACAGAAGCTCCAGCAAATCAGTCAACAGAGCCTTCAGTTACTCCAGTTGATCCAACAACACCAAGTGTACAAGGCAAGGACAACGCAGGAAGTCTTGACGGTGTACCAACTGACAAACCAGCACCTTCAGATAAGGCACAGGATAAGGATAACGCAGGTAGCCTCGATGGTGTTCCAACACCATCAGATAAACCACAAGACAAAGACAACGCAGGAAGTCTTGACGGTGTGCCAGCTGATAAACCAGCGCCTTCAGACAAGGCGCAAGATAAGGATAACGCAGGTAGCCTCGATGGTGTTCCAGATGAACAGCCAAAAACTACTGATCAAGCGAACCAGCAAGGGAAGTCTCAAATTGGAACAACTTCAACCTCAACAGGTCAGGTGGTTCACGATGTGACAAAAGCACCTGTTCAAACCAGTACAGGTGATTCCATTGTCAGCACTCAAAACGGGAATCTTGTCCTTGAAGATGGCTCTGTAGTTGCTCCTGAAGCGCTTGGAGGTGTTACGAATGAAGACAAGACCATCAGTGTTTCAACTGCAGATGGTAAAATGGTGACTTTGCCAAACACAGGAACAGAACAAAGTTTCCTAGCTGCAATCGGTGGAATGTTATTGACCGCAGTTGGCTACTTCTACAAGAAAAAATTATTTTAAGGTGAAATGGAAAGGGAAAACATTAAATGGCAGAAAAAACACAAGGACACGGATATTTCCGTAAGAAAAAATGGGCTAAAGGCTTAGTATCAGGAATTGCAGTTGCAGGTATTGTAGCCTTCTCTGCAGGTTCTGTATTGGCGGATGAAGCAGTACAGCCTGAAAGCAAAAACGACAACAACGCATACGCTAAACAAGCTGGTAAAACAACAGGAAGCCAGTCTGTAGCGATTGATAATGGAGCAGTCACAAAGGCTGCTGACAAAGCTAAAACAGCTGGAGTAGTTGTATCTGAAACACCAAGCGTTGATAAGGGGACAGATACCACTGCTCCAAGACTTGAACAGTCTAAGTCTGAGATTAAACAAGATCAGGATAAACAAGTTCAGGAACTTGAAGCCACAACTACAAAACAAGTTCAAAACAACAAAGCTTTCAAGGAAGCACAGCAAGCCATCCAAGCTAACAATCAATTTGTAGCGGATGAAAAAGCCAAGCATGAAGGGGCAACAGCTGTCACAGTGACCAATGACGGTTCGACTGCCACAGATGGTTCAGCAACTAAAAACAAGAAAGCTACTCAAACAGCTAAGAAAGTCTTAGAAGAAAACCAGCAAGCAGTAACAATCTATCAAGATGAAAAATCTAAGTATGATGCTACTGTTGAACAAGCTACTGCTCTGAACAAAGCGGTAGAAAGCGCATCTGAACAGCTGAAGCAAGCAAAGGTTGACGTTAAAGTCGTTACACGTACAGTATCTTCAGTTGCAGAAGTAGAAGCATTGAAGAAACAAAATGACCAGGCTATTGCAGCAGCAAAAGGCAAAGTGGAGCTTAACAAAGCCCTGATGGCTGCCTACACAGAGAAGAAGAATGCTAGTGATCAAGTCAATCAAGATGCTGATCGTAAGTCAGCAGATTTGAAAAAATCTGGTGTACTTTTAACTTCTAAAACACAGGAAGTTTCTTCAGTAGATGAAGCCAACAAAATTGCCAAACAAAACCAAACGGCCTTTGATAAAGCTAAGCAGAACCAGGCTGAATGGCAGAAGAAATACAATGAACTTCAATCTAAAACAAGTACGGAAGGGTTCACAAAAGAGGTTGTCTTACAGGCTCTAAGTCTTGCAACAGCTAATCCTGAAGCAACAGTAGAGTCTTCTGCTTCAGGAGCGCAGGTAACTACCAAAGATTACATCGCTTCATCAAATGGAACATCAGGCTATACTCGTGTTCTTGACTCTACTAAAGTCTTGAAATACAAAGATGTGGGTAATGGATGGAAAACAGAAATTGACTACACTAATCTGAAAGGTTTGACTGTTTCAACTGCAGATGGTAAAAAGCATGATATTTCTCGTATCCATCGAAAATTCGAGCTTCTTAATCAAGGAAAGACAGGATTGAATGATGTCTATGTCTTGAATGATCCAACAGAAGGATTCGTGGTAGCTCGTAACGATGGAGCTGGTGGAGCAGCAGACTACATGAATTTCTTGGTTACGGATACCTACTACTACAATGTGGATGGGAAAGAAGTGGCCTTCCAAGCAAGTAAAAAGACACCTGCAACGTTGACGTATTCCTCACTAAACCATAATCTTATTGGTTGGGAAGGTGCGAAAGCCATTAACGGAACTCATGTTGAAATTAACGGCTCAACTGTAACCTATAACAAGGATTATGGTTATGTTTACGCTGAAGACTACAACCGCCAAGAAGATGTAGGGCATCTTTGGGATACATCTGACTCACCTTACCAATATAAGGGAGCTGCACTTGGTGTTTTCAAGGAAGGGACAGCCTTCACAACCGAATTTATCCAATGGGATGGACCAGATAATCCAAGTGGTCAAACCTATTGGTTCGCTTTGAATACGAAGGTTGTAGCTCCAGTTGTTGAAGTTCCAGCTACTGCAACTATAACAAAAACAACCGTGAAGCCAGTTAAGACTGAACCTGTATCAGCTGAATTGGTTAAAGCGAAAAATCCAGTTAAGCCAACCTTGGCTCTTAAAACACTTTCTGAGACGAAAAATCAGAAGTTATCAGCAAGCTATCACGGCTATAAACTGCAGTATAAGCCAGTTGTCAGCAAATCTGTAGCAGATACAGATAAGACCAACACAAATGGTCAAGAAGTAGCTAAAAACGCTACTCAGACCTATACATTGACCCATGACAATATCTATGCGAACCTGAAAAAAGGGGACAAGATTACCATCATTGATCCACTCGAAGCTGGAGCAGTTCCTGATGTAGCTGCCACAAAGGCAGCTGCAGCAAAAGCAGGATGGGGCGTTGCCTATGATGCAGTAAAGAATACGTATATCTTTACTGCATCTTACGAAGGGAAACGCTTAGAAGCTCCTGTGATTACCTGGAAGCCAATCTATGATAAGGGCTTCTATGACAACACTTATAAAGTGTTAGTGAATAACTACGAAGTTTTCTCAAATACTGTTACGAACTACACACCGAAGCCGCCTAAACCAGTAAAATCGGTTCTGGATCGCTCTGGTAAGGATATCAATGGTGCGACAACATTTGATCGCAACGTGACTTTCCGCTTGATGACAGATTACAGCCCTTACACCAAAACACTTGCTTCAACACAAGCGATTGGTAAGAAGTTTGGAATCTTTGATGATGTTCAAGACAAAGCCTTCACAGTTGACCACAGCAAGATCAAGATAACTGCTGCAGGTAAAGACGTGAAAAACATGTTTGACATGTATCACGTCCTTTCAGACAAAGGTCGTACAGATGCAATCAATAAAATCCTGAAGGAATTGAACTTGAACCCTAAGGGG
>CABTAV010000008.1:0-22658 GCA_902482895.1 uncultured Streptococcus sp.
TTCTCTTTATCCTTGAGGAAGGTTTTAAAGACAGTCTGAAAAAGAGGATGAACCTGCTTTAGATTGTCCTCAATGAGTCCGAAGAATTTGTCAGGTTCCTTATTCTGAAAGTGAAAAAGCAAGAGTTAATAGAGATTATAGGCACTATAATATTTGTAGTGGGTAAATCCCTTATGGATATTGTGGAGCCTTTTTCTGTCCACCTGCGTCCTCTAAAAACGTAAGAATAAGAATACTTCTTTAGCTACACTTGCGTGTTTCAGCTTGCATCTGAAACAATAATCTACTATATGGATTATTGAAAAGAGGAATATTATGTTTCTTGGGTATTTCTAACATTAGATGTTTCGATTCTTCCATATTCATTTCATCCATTTTATCAATAATCTAAATAGTCAGTATCTTTATTTTCTTCACACATAATTGATTTTTATTCACTGTTTAAGTTTCTATTCTATCAAATAGTTTAATAATCTCAGAATTCGAAAATCCTAAGGCATATAGTTTTTCAAACAATATTTTTATAAGCCTGTTCAAATGCTGATTTCTTAACTCAATTATTTTCTTCTCACTTTCAGTAACAAAATATCCTTTACTTCCACGACTGACAAGCAACCCCTGTTTTTCAAGAACTTTTAATGATTTTTGAACAGTTGCAGGATTACATTCTTCCCTCTCTGCTAAAGTCCTTATGGGAGGCAGCTGTTGCCCCGGTACATACTTACCTCTTAAAACAGTTGCTCTTATCACAGATACTATTTGTAAATATGGATACATATTCACTTGATCTTTTTATTTTTCTTCCCCCTAATAAACTTCCAATATGCAGAATACGGAATAACCGTAGCAAACAGAAGATAATATTTATTAGCAAACATATCTGCAACTCCTTTTGCATTGAAATGAACAGGAATTTTCTCTGGGAGAAATATGCAAATAATAAATATTACAACAATCATTAATATCAACACCAAGACATCTTTTAACAGTCCATCTTTCATACCATTTTCCCTCCTTGAACTAAATAAAATTTGACTTGCTAACTTTTATATAAACTTCGCTTGAAATAACAAGTAAAGTAACTGATATTATCTGTAAAACTGGTGTTATCGAAAGATTTAAAAACCAATTAAGAAGAATTGGTGTAATGAGTGCAATTATCCCAACAAGTCCAGACACAATAACAGGCATGCTCTGCTTTACAACCATCATCTCGCTTTCCCATTCATAATTTGGATACTTTTTATTTAGGGAAATTCCTATCACTGTTATAAAGATCGAATAGCATATAGGAACAATTATTAGGTTAATAATTTGAATAAAGTTCATATCAAGTTTTAGCGTAAATGCAAATATGGAAATCATATACCCAATCAAATGAAGTGTAAGGTTTACAGCTATCTTGGAATTTAGGATCATTTTTACCTTAACAGGAGAGCTTTGCAAAATCCAAATGTTTTTCCCTTCTAAAGATATCGCTGAAGCTGCCGGGCAACTGAGCGAGAGCATAGATGCAATAAATAATGGAGCAAAATTTGAGAGATATTCATTTATATTTTCTATCCCTGAAGACTCTCCTATTTGTTCTACAGAATTAAAAAGCAAAAATATACTAAAAACACATAAAAGTATTACACCGAGGCCTGCATTCAAGACCGCCATGTACGAGCTTAAAAAGCGCCCCATTTCTTTTTTATACAAGGCAAGAAATATCGATTTTCTATTATAAGATTTTTTGTTATTAGAATATCTTGATATTGTTTTAGCAAGAGTATTAAGCAATCCATACTTCATCGCAACAATTTTTACAAATATATAAAAAACTGCTGTTGAAAAAGCAATAAATAATCCCATCCCATAGTACATTGGAAAATTTGTGTGTTGCACGAATAACCCGGATATTGGGTACAGTTCTGTAATTTGCTTAGAAAGCATGATCTCAATGCTGTCTTCATTACCTGATTTCATAGCTGACACTGCAATATATCCAATTATGCCTATCATTGCAAATGAAAAGATTAGAGCAATAACATTTTTCCTCTTAAAATAAGATGAAACAGCCACAACAATCATTCCCATACATGCTGCTATACACATGGGGATCAAAGGGGCAAAAATTATAGAAGTAAAATACAATATAATCTGTAGGAGGTTTAAACTTCCGTTCAAGCCCCATACAATTCCACCCGGAAGCATAAACATCAAGCCTATTAAAAAATTCAATAAGTACATAAACATGAACTTGCTGGTGATAATATACGAACTTTTAACAGGTAAGGATAGGAGAATTTCCATATCTCGACTGCCAAATAAAATGCCATTCGAATAAAAGATAGTCAAAAATAATATTGAAAAACTTGATACAGAGACCATATATGCCGGTATCAAGTCCTGCTGTCCGACGTGTACCAATGTTTTCGCTGTTAGTATATTATAAACAAAGCAAAATAAGGAAAGAGTTATTATGCCAAAACTCGCAATAGCCATTGAACTTTGTTTTTTATTTCCCGTCTCTCTAATCTCGTTAATAGGAAAGAAATTAATCAATTGCGCTTTAAGCAACATCCAAATGTTACTCATTGTCCTGAACCTCCATGAAAAATGCCTCCAATGATTCATCACCTTTGACGTCTCCTGTATTGCCACTTGCAATTAACTTTCCATTTTTGATAATGGCAATCTTATTACATAATTTCTCTGCAACATCCAATACATGGGTTGAAAAGAAAATAGCACCTCCATCTGAAACACACTCATGCATAATTTTCTTTAGTAGGAAAGTTGCTTTGGGATCTAGCCCAACAAAAGGTTCATCTAAAATCAACAGTTTGGGAGAATGTACAAGTGCAGAAATAATGGCTGTTCGTTGCTTCATACCATGTGAATATGAAGAAATAATCCCCGAAAGATGCTCAGTCATATCAAATAAATCACCGTATTTTTGGATTCTCTCCCTGCGTATTTTTGTAGGAATTTCAAACAAGTCAGCAATAAAATTAATATATTGAAGTCCTGTCATATGTTCATACAAATCTGGATTATCTGGGATATACGCCATCATTTTTTTACAAATAACAGGTTCTTCTTTAATAGAATGACCGTTGATAATTATACTTCCGTCTTCAAAATCATGGATACCAACAACTGCCTTTATCGTTGACGTTTTTCCTGCACCATTTGCTCCAATAAAACCATAAATATCTCCAGGCTGTACTGAAATAGATAGGTTATCCACAACCTTCTTATCCCCATAACTTTTACTAAAATTCTTTATCTCTAACATATTTTCGTCTCCATTGACAATTTGTCAGTTATATTTTGAAATAATACCGATAGCTTGTTTTGATTTAGCTATCGGTACATAGTTCTCTTTACAAACATTCTATCTTTTTTTAATTGCTAAAGAGTCCTTTTGTATTTAGATTTTGTTCCAGCATTATCTTAAATGCATTCAAGTAATCTTTGACAGGTTCTTTCTTTGAAGTTATTATACCTATGTTATTTGAAACAAAAACATAGGCTGTCAT
Organism: uncultured Streptococcus sp.; assembly: GCA_902482895.1. Lineage (GTDB taxonomy): Bacteria > Bacillota > Bacilli > Lactobacillales > Streptococcaceae > Streptococcus. The sequence goes on from CABTAV010000008.1 coordinate 3,528, forward strand.
CAGAAATTCTGCTGTTTCTGATGGATATTTTACAGAAAATACTTTTTCTGAGATACCTTGATTTATTATCCTCTCAAAATATATAGTCAGTTTTTCAATGAGCTTATGAGATAACTTATCTAACATATAACGATTTTCTTCAAGATCAACCGTCTTTTGTAACTCAGTTCCCTCTGCTGAAATATTTTCCGAAGATATAATTGTGGCATCTATAAAAGCTCTAATTTTTTCAATGGCGGTTTTATCTTCATCATAAACAATAGCATGAATATCCTTCAATAATTTATCTGAATATTGTTCTACCAGACAATATAAAATATCTTCTTTATTCTTAAAGTGATAGTACAGCAAGCCTCTTGATATATTTACCTTATCGACTATATCCTGAGTTGTTGTGTTCGCATATCCTTTCTCCATAAAGAGGAGCATAGCAGCATCCATAATCTCAGCCCGTCGAATTTCCGGATCTTTTACATCTCGCATTTTATTCCTCCTGATTATAAATTATACTACTATACTGACAAATTGTCAATTGCGTTTTCTCATTTCTCTTGAATTTTATGATATAATATATTTACAATTTTAGGAAAATGCTTACTTGACTTTTGTAGTAAGCACAGTAAGTGTACGGACACTTACGAAAAAAGGTTTAGCTATTTCTAGCTAGACCTTTTTTCGTAACCAATTCAGATAAGCGCCTAACACAAAGACTAAAATAATTAAGCAAATAGCGGTTTCAGCCAGTACTAAATAATCCAAAAATGGAAGTTTCAAGATTCCCTGAGCCATCTTGAGCGAGGTAGCTGTGATAATGGTCGGGAAGGTGAGGGCTGAGAAGGCTGGTTGAAAGCCTTGTTTTAAAATATTGGGCAGGCGAGTCAAAACAAAGAAAAAGAAAGTTTGAGAAGCCAAAATCATGGCAATCAAGAGCCAAGTCGGTAGGCTGGCTCCTCCAACTCGAACTAGGGAAGCCAAAAGTAGAGAGAAGGGAGCACAATAGATTCCTTCTTGTCCAAGCATGGCTAGTGGGAGTGGATGTTTCTTTAAATCGCTATAAATAAGCGGATAGAGATAGAAGGTTAGGAGAAAACCAAAACTCAAGGTCGCATAGGCAATTTCGATGATACCGACAAGAGGATAGGTCAAAGCTGCCACTGCTATCCCTACATAGAGAACCGTCCAGCTTGGAGTCGCACTGACTCTCTTTCCTGGACAGGCAAACTTGATGGTGAAACCAGCAATCAAGGCCACATCCAAGAGAAATGAAAACCACCAGAGCCCTTGCGCGACTAAAGGAAGATGAGGAAACAAGCGAAAGACATAAGTTGATAAAATCATCCCAGCCATGGGAAAGGTGGCCATCCCTGACAAGAGAGGGGGTTTGGTCAACTCTTGCTTGGTTTCTTTCCAATTAAAGAGATGAAAAATCAGAAAGTAAATCCACAAAACCAAACCTGTCAGACTAAAAAGATGTGACAGAACCGGCAACGTATCTAAAATAAGATTTCCAGCTCCTGCTAAACTTAGCAAACATCCAGAAAATACCAAGGGGAGTTTTTTCATCCTAACCTCCAATAATCATGTTAGTTTCAGTATAGCATAAAAGCGCTTAAATGAGGACTTAAAAAATGAAGTCCGATTATTTCAGACTTCATTTTTTACTCAGATATGAATTAAGCATAAGGTTGCAATTCTGGATTAATTGGTGTATTGGCTAGATTGTTAGCATAGTTACAGAGGCTTGCTAGACTGACACCCAGAACTACATCCAAGGCATTTTGTTGGGTGTAGCCAGCTTCTAAAAACTCAGTCAAGGCTTCATCTCCTACACGACCCTTGGTATTGATAACTGCCAAGGTAAACTTAGCTAGGGTGTCCAATTTAGGATCTGTTTCAATTGGAGTACGATTACGGAGGGCTTGAAGCAGGTCATCATTCATCTGGATTTGTTTGATTGAAAATGCTGTGTGACCTGCGACGCAGAAAGCACAACCATTGGTCACAGCTGCCGTGATTTGCACCACTTCGCGCTCAACAGGTGTCAGGCTGTTGCGACGATTGATAGCTCCGACAGTTCTGTAGGCTTCTAAGGCAGTTGGTGCATTTGCCAAGAGGCCGATTAGGTTGGGAATATAACCATTGTTATCTTTTTCTACTGTTTCAAGAACTTCTTTCACTTCTGCTGGTGCTGATTCGACTGTATGGATAGTAAATGTTGTCATCATAAGACCTCTTTTCATTTTGTTGAAACCTAGTCTATCACAGATTCTATACCGTGTATAATATATATTTTAAATTGCACCGATAGAAATTTTTTATGAAAGAAAAAAATCACACGCGATGTGTGATTCCATTATTTATTAAAATACTTTTTAGTCTCAGCAATGACGACTGGTGACAAGACCAAGAGGGCAATCAAGTTTGGCAGAGCCATTAAAGCGTTGACAATATCAGCAATAATCCAGACCATATCCAACTCGATAAATCCTCCCAGCAAGACCATGAGCACAAAAATCACACGGTAGAGCCAGATAAAACGAACACCAAAGAGGAACTCGAAACAGCGTTCTCCATAGTAGTTCCAACCTAGAATCGTTGTAAAGGCAAAGAGTACAAGGAAGATAGTCAAGAGGGCAGGCCCAAAATGTGAAAAGACTGTTGAGAAGGCTGACTGAGTCAAAGCTACTCCATTCAAGTCACTATTCCATACTCCAGTCACTAAGATGGTCAAACCAGTCAGAGTACAAATGATGAGGGTATCAATAAAGGTCCCTGTCATGGAAATCAAGCCTTGCTCTACTGGTTCATTTGTCTTAGCCGCAGCAGCTGCAATGGGAGCCGAACCCAGACCAGATTCGTTTGAGAACACACCACGCGCCACACCATTTTGAATAGCCATTCGAATGCTAGCGCCAGCAAAACCACCCACCGCAGCAACAGGACTAAAAGCGGATGTCAATATTAAAGCGATTGTGGCAGGGAGTTTGCCAATATTGAAGAAAATAACTGTAAGTGTCCCTAAAATATAGATGATGGCCATAAAAGGAACAACAGTAGTTGAAACCTTTGAAATAGACTTGAGTCCGCCAAAGACTGCAATCGCTACTAAGACAGACAAAACAAGAGCCGTGATAGCTGGCGAAATAGTCGTTGTATTTTGGATAGATTCTGTAATCGAGTTGACTTGGGTGAAGGTTCCGATTCCTAACAAAGCTACTAAGACACCTGCGATAGCAAAAAAGATGGCAAGTGGTCGCCACTTTTCTCCCATCCCTAGAAGGATATAGTGCATGGGACCTCCCGCCACTGCACCATGGTCGTCCTTGGTACGGTATTTGATAGCTAGTAGTCCTTCCGCATACTTGGTAGCCATCCCAAAGAAAGCCGCCATCCACATCCAAAAGAGAGATCCTGGTCCACCGACCTTGATAGCTGTCGCCACCCCGATAATATTTCCCGTACCAACTGTCGCTGCTAGGGCTGTACACAAGGCCGCAAAGCTGGATACATCGCCATGCCCCTTGTCCTTAGTAAAAATAAGCTGGAAGGCCTTGGGCAGACGCAAAACCTGCAAGAGGCCTAGACGGGCAGTTAGGTAAATCCCTGTCCCGACTAAGAGAATCAAGAGGGGTGGGCCCCAAGCAAAAGCATCAATTGATTTAAGCAATTCTAACATTTCCTTCTCCTATCTTTTCAACCCCAAAAGAAAGAGCACATGCAAGATACATGTACTCTGGAATGCTTAGATAAATGCTAAAAAGCGGTCTATCCTAGCTCTGTCCTTTTACCTGAGAGTTTGAGCAGTTGCCTGCCTTGCCCCTTCGGTGCCTTTACGGTCTCTCCAGAGTTCCGTCCATTTACAGTCATGGAAAATCAAACGATTCTCCACTTCTATTAAACTTCATTCGGTGTTGGTATTTAATTGATTCTTATTTTACAAAAAATGTTGGCTTTTGTCAATGTTTTTATCAGTAAAAGTATGCGGTAGAATTTTTTAGAACGCCTAAATTCATACATTTTTTAGGAGAACATCACCGAGTTTTAAAAAAAGACTGAACAAATTTCTTGCTCAGTCTTGACATTGATACACTTATCAGGTATCATTAATTAAAGACTGAGTAAGAAGGACGAGTTCTTACTCGGTAAGGCGAGAAGTGTTAGCGCACTTTTCGTCTTTTTTATTCGATTAATTTAAGTAAATTATAACACATTTTTACATACCGTGCAAGCATTTTATGTTTGATTGTAGCACAAAAAGACCTTTTTTACAAAGGTTATTGTTATATAACTTTTTATATACTTTATTGTGTACTTCTATTGTTTTCGGAAGTAGGATAATCTTTTGCTATCAGGGTAACATTGATATCTAGATGTATTTTCTTTATCCGTTTTACTCATTCTCTTTTTAATGGTATAAGCAGAAACCTCCTCTAAAGAAATAAATTTTTCATAATCTTCTCTCCAGGTGCCGAAGAATAATTCTCTCAAGGAATCCTCATAATTCAAAACAATAATTCGACTCATCGTTTCAGCCCCAGCAAGAGTCCAATACATTCCTCTTTTTTTCATTCTATAAGTGACCTTACGATGCTGACTCTCCATTATCCCGATTCCTGCATGACTGAATCCTCTCTGTTCGGCTGGTTTGGTATATTGGAAATTTCTCAATATTTTACTCTTGAACTTCTCAAACAACTCTTGTTCTTCTTCTGTATCGATGTAACTTTCGGTTGTATCTAGGACAGTTCTCATTAACTGCTTATCATGTTGCTTAATCGCCTGGAAAGCTCTCTCTAATAGATCCTCAGAGTAAAATTTTAGATAATTCTTCAACTCCTTATTTACATGATACTCATCCCAGAAATGTTCGTGGCGTTTAATTCGCAGAACCTTCGCAATCTCTTTGAAAACATAGGGTGTATATCCATGACCTCCATCAGAGTTCGTAATCAATAAAGTCTGATTCGTAATTTCGTAATTATTGAACAAATAATCGATCACCTGCTCCCTCACTAAGCGGTTGTCAAGGCCAATAAATTCTTTTTTATCCTGGAGTTCAAATCGATTGCTGCCAACTTTCTGGCTTCCTGTATGGACTACAAAATGGGATAAATCGTAATGTTTATTATCCTTCTGTATGTCACGTGCTTTAACCATCACACCATCACCCTCAATATAAATAACCTGGGCTTTTCTTTTGCTAACTTCTTTATTCTCTTCATAATATCGATAGCCTTCTCTTTCCTCCAATAACTTCTCACAAATTTTTACAGCTTTTACTACAATTGGCTTTGTGATAGAGATGTGATAAGTCAATTGGATCACCTGAGTTACTTTATCATATGGCATTAAAGTAGATAATTTAGCCACCTGATACATAAATTCCCAGGAGAAGCGGACGTTCTTCTGAAGCCCTAACTTTTCATCTACTGGAATGACCCAATGATCTCCCTTTTTCCAACGTCTTCTTCTAAAAGTAAACTCACCAAATGTAAAAGCGACGGTTCGCTCCATTGAATGAATACAGGTATAGCCCTTTGCTTTCATGACTGGAATCATCTCCTCATCATACCTAGAAATAAAGTTATAAAATTCTTTTGCATTTTGAAACAGCAATTGATTTTTTAGTTCTCTCTCATCAAAGAAAGCCATTCAGAATCCTCCCTTATTAAAATTACGCTTATTTTAATAAATTTTGACCTGAATGTTCAAATAATCCTTTGTTCTGACAAAAAAAGAGCCTATCTTTTCAGATAAACTCTTACTTGTCATACCAGGGTTTCTCTTTCTTACTAAAATAGGATTTGCTCATTTCAATAGTAGCTATCCCCATAGGAATCAAAATAATACTCCATAAAACCGTCACAATTCCATCTGCAATAAAGCTAAAACCACCTGTAAAGTGAAGTCCCAAATACAGTAATAATACAACTGGAAGGAAAGCTGGAGCGAATTTTAAAACGGCCAATCCTAAAACGACTATAAACACCATACTAAGACCAAATGTCTTATAGAACATATAGATAGCTATAGCTCCGATAAAAATAAAGAACAGCTGAACGAGTCTTTTAATATCAATGAAAATCATCATAGATTCCTCCTACTTTATCAGTAATATTTTAAAATCTCATCTGTTAGGTAAATTCTATTGGGTAGATTGGATCCTTGGCGGACTTCTTCAATTAAACCATGATTCTTTAGCTTCTTTTTCAAAGAAATCACTTTACTTTTACCTGATTGAAGAGCCTCCATTAGCTCCTCTATAGGGTAACATACAAAAGTATTTCCATTTTCATCATATCCTTTTAATTCAAAGTCAACTGCAGCTCTTAAACGATTTAATAAAAGCATGTAGAGAAAAAGTCCACTACTCTTCAAATCATTGAACTGTGGGTTGTCTATTATTGGACGAGGGATGACAATTTGTCCTGAATCTATTGCTGCTGAAGAAAATTCAGGAATATCTGATAGATTTGATAAGTATTTCATTGCTGCATTTCCTTTCTTATGGAACTCTATTTTTTCTTTCGCTCCATCTTTTCCCATTCTCTTATAATCAGATTCTCAAGATAAGATGAAGCTGATTTTTCACCGTGATACTCTACTAAAGCATCTAACATATCGTATCGAACATTATGATGTAAAGAGAATGGATATCGTTGTTTTTTATTGTAGCTTTCAGGAGACTTTCTAGCCTCCTGATTTTGTTTCCTAGACGAAGGAGTCTTTTCTCTCTTTGGTGTACTTTGGAATGTTTGTTTTACTTGTGCGAATCGATTCTCTGTCATGCTACCTCTCCTTCTAACACACTCAAAATATTTTCATATACGTAGTTTATATTATCATAAAACTTTTGATGTGTCTCTTTTTGGTTAGCTGTCATCTCTTCATGCTGCTCAAAGACACTCTGACTGATCACAAGACTCTTGGCCATGAGCTCTTTCTCCTGGATAGACCCCAGATAAGCCTGATCTTCTTCAACAACTTCTAAAAATTGTTTACAGGTGTCTGTTACATTGTTTCCAACGTACTTAATCTTATTTCCAATAAGATAAGGTTCTGCTTTAACATAGCTTTTCTTAGTAATAACTTCGATAGCTTCGCTCTTAATGAAGTCTACAAAATTTTTCAAAGATAACCAGGCACGAAAACCATTAAGAGAGGCATCAGAAACAGCCAAGACAATATCTGACACAGCTATAAAATTAGCCGTAACTAGGCTCTCGTCATTGTGCGTATCAATCAGAATGACATCAAATTGTGCTTCTAACTCTTCGTAATGTTCGCTAAACCACATAAACAACTGGAGATATTTGTTGTTTCGACTAGCAAGATCTAACTGCTCATCTGTCAAACGCTCATCACCACAAATCAAACTGAGATTTTCTGATATTGGAACAATCTCATACTCTCCAGTCGTAAATATATCATAGACGGTTTTCTCACATTTTACATCAAATGTTCTTGTCAAATTGCATTCCCAAGCTCCATCAATGAGTAGTGTTCTAAGCCCCTTAACACGTGCCAACCAATCCCCTTCATTAAAGGTATCTGTAGTCTTACCACCGCCACCTTTTCCTAAGTTTGTAGTTTGAATCTTCATGATTCCCTCCTTGGATAATTGTATATTTTGTTATATAACTTTTTATATACTTAATTATACCTAAAACTACTTTTCTTGTCAATATAAAAGCACAAAAAGTTATATAACTTTTTGTGCAACTTGTTATCCGTATGTGCCACCTATATTTCCACCAACATAGGCTTTTAGCTGGATTTGTTGAACCGTGGTATTGAAATTTCCAACGAAATAGCTGTTCTCTTCTCCATTTTTAGTTAGAACAACTAAAAATTGAATAACATCATCTGATTCAGTTGGCATCACTTCCAATTGTTCAGGTTGAAAATCATACTGATTCGTCAGAAGAGCCATCGCAAAGGTTTGAACCATCGCATTCTGTGTCATAGATAAATGATTCTCGATTGTTCCCTTGACATTTGGCAGAAACTTCGTCTTTTTTATATCTGCTACTGCTTCTTCAAAGGCTTTTAACACTTCTTTTTTGTCTTCTGAGCTTGCCTCTGCATAGGGGCGTTCTAGTTTTAGCTTAGCTGTCCGATAGTTCTTCTCGTCTACTGTTTCCTCTTTGGAAGACTGCTCGTTTTGAGTGGTTCCTGAAGAACTAACCTGAGCCGTTTCCTCTATTTTGGTTTGTTGAGATGGCCTGAAACTCGATACAATCCCTATTCCTGCCAAAATCAATAGAATACCTACTACAATCGATACAACCATATTCTCTTTTATCCAATCAATCATCTTATATCCTCCTTTTAATTTGAACTTAATTTAGCTTCTCTGTCATCTGGATAAGCAAAAGAGATTACCTGTTCTTGTTGTTGCGATTTAGTCCAAATACGATAATTCCATGTATATGGGGTTTTGAACTGATCCCAACCACTCAGAGGTGTATTTTGTTCTACAAATAAGATAGAGCCATTCTCGAAAACATGACATACAATTCCAGTATGACCATATCCTCCGCCTCCTACCTGTGAAGAAAAAATAGCGCCTCTTTTGGGTGTAGTCTTAACTGAATTTCCAAATATTGCAGCCCAAGCTGCTGCCTGATCTTTCCCATCTCCCTGTACTGAGCCAGAATGGCCCCATAAGTGATTTCCCATGCTAATTGTAAGATTCACACATTGTCCAGCATACTCGTCACTTCCAGGATTATACCATCCTGTAGACTTGGCATAATCCATGCCTAAGCTCTTAGGATCAATAATGAATGGTTTCAAGCTATCTGGTAAGTCTTCTGGTTTATACCCCCATGCAGTCGCATCTGAAGGGACAGTTCCCGTTCCATCGGTGCTGCTACCTGACTCTCCACATCCACTTCTTTCAGCTGAAGAAGACACCGCACTATCTGAAGAACTGACATCTTGTGTACTGGATCCTTCATAAGGTTTCTCGCCATGAGCAGCAATAGCTTCCTTATCAAGCCACTGATACTTCGTACCCAGTTTTTGATACATATCAGTTAGTTTGCTCTTATAAGTGCCATCTGTGGCCCATCCACCATCTGCTATAGCGGATAGGCTAGCAATGCCATTTGTATTGTTTATAGCCCCTTTATAAAGTGTCTGGTGAGCCATAAACTCAGCTTTCCCTACGATCCCTGCATCGTAGCTAGAGAACCAAGTATAAGCTCCTCCTGTACCGTCTCCGACATTCGCTCCAGGCTTTGTCCCACTTAAATCAACACTATCTTCACCATACGTCGCAAGAGTAACTGGAAAATTACTTTTACTAGAGGTTTTAACACCTCCCATATTGTGAGCTTTCCAGAAGGAAGTACCATTAGGATTCGTAAAATTGAAGCCATTCTCTATCATTGTTTGAGTGATAGAAGCTGAAGGTAGGAAACCTCCTGCCTTCCAAGACAGGATATAGGCTTCCTTGTGCTTTTTTACAAATTCATCGATGGAACCATCAGCTGAAGAAACTGTGGAGTCGCCAGTTGAAGATGTTGTTTCTACAGCACCACAATCATTTCTTCCATTATTGGTTACAGCTCCCATTATCCCAACTAACATGGTTATCCCAACATTGATAATTAATAGGAGAGCCACAAAAGGAATGAGGATCTTCAGTTTAAATATTTTTTTCATGGATACCTCGCTTATTTACCACAATCCTAATATTGTTCGCAAAATTCCATAAAAAACTAAAAATACAATAAATCCTATTCCAATCTTCTTGAGACCGTTCAAAAACTCCTTATCTCGTTCTTTTTGTGCTTCCAGGCGTTTTGGATCAGATTCTCCCTCTGAAGCGAAATAATCTCTTTCTTGTTGCATGCGATATTTACGAATCAACACGTATTGATCAAATCTCTGCTTAGTCCTGGCAATCATTTCTAGTTTATTTTTGGCCATTCTGGTTTACCTTCCTTTCTTACTCAATACCGCCATAGCGCTCAACTTCAGGGGCTAACAGCTGTTGGTTAAAGACCAGATTTCCTACCCCTGCAATATTCATGAATAACTGTCCTTTCTTCAGACGAGGCAAAGTCTCTAGTTCAGACTGGTTCATTGATCCAGATAAGGCGTTAGCTAGTAGAGGAACACTGGTTTCGTCCGTCTGAGCAAAAACTCTATATTGCATCAGACCAAAAATCCTCTGGACTGCCGTTACGTACGGATCCTTATGAGTGCCAATCCCCGTCTCAAACAGAATCCCTCGCAGTGAATTAACAGACAATACAACACCAGCAAAGTTTTCGCCCATTGTATCAATCATATCAGCCAGAAGGTTGACACTACTTTCATGCTTAGGGTCAATGAGTGTCTGTGCCCCACTAATATTGACAATATAGTGCTGCATATCCATCTCCGTTAAGTCAGGACGTCTCTTCAGTAATTGCTTACAGCGTTTTCCGTTATTGACAATATCAGCCGAGACAAGTGAAAGAACAGAGAATATTTGAACATTTAACAAATGAGGGGCGTTCTTCAAACCTGAGAAGTCAAATGTCACAACTTGCTCTGAAGAAATATCTTGAAATTTGGTTGTCCCCTCGAAAATTTCTGCGTTTGTTGTCAATAGTTCGTTAAACGTGTTGTAAATACGCTTAACAGCCTTGTGTTCGGCTTTATCCGTACTAGTTTGTTCCAGTCGACGTTTGTAGGCATCAACAAACAAAATAAAATCAGACAGAATAGGATACTCTTCCTTCACAATATCCGTCGCTTTCAGTTTTTCTGGATTCAATGAAGGATTTCGAGCCCACATATTTCCCTCAATATAAAACTCATTCAGGAGAGTTCCAAATGTGATTAAATCGTCTCCTGTCACTTCATTATTCAGGAGTTTATAGATACTCTTCAGTTTCTCGATATGAAGGTTGTAGGATTTCTTCTTATCGATTTCAGTTCCTGCTTCATTGGTCACTGTTGGAAATACCTGGAAGATATTGATACGGTTAGCCTCACCTGATAAATCAAGAATCAATCCATGTTGTTTTCGTGTCTGATCAAGAAACTGGCCAGTAGCATCAAAGTTACGAATATAATGCCCCTTCGCATAGAGACCGTCTGTGTGTTTCATAAGAAAAGATCGTTGTCCCATCTTTGGATTTCCAGATAGGATCATAAAGGATCGTGTTCTTTTCTCGTCACGTTCTAGAAAATTGAAATTTACCGCTCCGTTAGTTGGAGTCCATCCAAGATAGAAGCCTTTCTCATCTTCTAGCTTCGTATGATTAAAGAAATATCCACCAGCTATTGAGTGAGCTGGAGTCGGTATCCCTCTTCGATGATTGGGCAAATCAATCTGATATTCGGCTGGAATAAATGGAGCATGGTATTCAAAATCTAATTCTCCAGACAGAATAGTGGATTTGAATTTCGACGTTTTGTCTTTGACTTCTTCAACCTTCTTGAATAACTCTTCTTTGATTGATGCAAACACAAAGACACGAATATACATCCCGTACATAGCTATATTTTGCTTATCAATTTCACGGCTTAGTTTATTAAGATTATCAATTTCATCTAGTTCTTTCCGATTATTGGTTAGTTTGCTATTGTTTGTAATCCGTGTTGACTTCTCTTCAATAGAGTCCTCAATCTCTTTTTGAAGCTGTCTATTATCCTCCTTGTACAGTGACAGGAAGGAACGTGTTCCAGGAAGCAACAACAATTCAGAAAGCCAAAAACGATCCATTCCTTCAGTTGGATACTCATAATAGTGTAAGACCGTATGGCATCCATCTCCACTTATCCAGAAACGATCATCCTTTTTAAAATCAATATTTCCTTGCGGTTGAATCTGGCTAAGGAAAGCAAGGTCATATCCTTCATTCTTTAATTGTCTTTGTCTACGTTTTGATAAATCAGGCATGCTATCTCTCCTACACTTTCTCATTCATATTGTTGTATTGCTTTATAATCTGAATTTTCTTCCTGTAGCTGATATCTTGTGGAACAAAATCATTATTTCCATAGGTTTTAGCCTTACGAACCAATTCGTCCAATTCGGTTGTTGTAGGTGCAAATAGCCACAGTATGAACTCTGTATTATAGACTTCTTGTCGGATGCTTTCTTCAACTTTAATTTGGCTTTGAAGCCAAATTTCACGATCCTTGAGTTGTAAAAAACGTCTATCATTTATTGATAACTTAGACATTTCTTGTCGCACTAAATCCAAATGATGGCGCAAGTCAGAAATTTGCGTATCTGTATTTGTTGGTAAAGTTGTCGTCTCCACTTGGATATTCGATCCAAATCGAGTCAACCAGGTTTCAAAATTTTCAATGGTTCTCATAACCTCGTTATAAGACATCGATCCTAAATCTTTACCTGGTATCTCCATCAGCTGCAAGTAGCCATAATCAACTAACTGGATATAAGCCTGGCTGTTCGGAATGATTGATTTTACATCTAACAACTCAACGCAAGAATGTAAATCAAAATATTCCTGCGTTTGTTTCTTTGTTTCTTGAAGACGTCCCAGAGGGCGTTTCTCATTTTTTGAGGGTTGAATTTGTTTAATCGCCATTATGGTTTTCTCCTTCTGATATAATTCAAGCTAATATAACGTTTTCTTCTTCGTCTGAAGAAAAGAAACATGCTGTGCCAATTCTTTTTGCCACCGTTAGCTGGTAACACCAGATACAAACTCAGAACTGGTGTTAAAAAAATGAATGCGAACATCTGTATCCACTGGCTTTTGGGAAAGATTTTTAAGCCAACGCTCAAAGCGATTACTCCAGTAATTCCTACAAAAGCAATATCTAGGATAAGAAGGCCTATAATCTTGACTTTGGCATAGATATCTCTAGGTACACCGTATTTTTCACCGTACATGAATTTCTCCTTTATATTTGTTTTGACACTCACATTATAATGAATAATCAAAAATATCTTTTAAAGGGACAATAGCATTTTCACCATCATCCTTCAGGAAAGAATTGTACAAAAAGTTATATACTTTTTTGAACAATAAAAGAAGCCTCAATCTTGAGACTTCTTGACTAAATCAAAGAATGATTCTTCAGAAAGGAAAGTGATGAATTGACCGTCTGATATTCTTCTAAGCGCTGCGTCATGCTTTTTAGACCTTTTATCTGGATCAAAAAGATTCAACTGCTTGTGTCCTAAAACCAATATATCTGTCTTAGAAGATACATAGCCCTGCACGACAGCTCCTTTACTTTCTAAAAATCGTATGGCTTCTTCTCGAGTTAGAGGACGTAGGCTTCCTGTGATAACAATGTTCTTTCCTGTTAAATCCATAGTTCAGCCTATTCTTCTTCGTCGTCACTCTCAGCGCCAGTGATATGACGTCCGCCCTGCATACGCTGTCCTGCTTGTTGCATTTGTTGGTTCATGTAATTCATTTGATTCATGCTCTGTTGAAATTTTTGTTGAGAAGAATCAGGCTGTACTGGTGGTTGTGATTCTGAAACTGGTGCATCTACAGGTGGTGTAGATTCTGAAACGGGGGCTTCTGCAGGTGGATTTGGATCTTGAATTGGGGACTCCACTCCTTCAGCTGAAGAAGTTGGATCGACAATAGGTGTTTCGGTTGTTCCTGGATCAACTGGAGGCTCAGGAATGTCAATTGGTCCAGGCTGATCAATTCCAGGAACAGCATTATTTTTCAGAGCGTTATAGGTCGCATTTTGAGCAGAGGCAGCCTTATCATCCAGCTTATCTAAAACTTTGCCAACTGCCCCTTGCCCATTTTGCATGGCTTCAAATGCTTTCCATTCTGCCAAATCAACCATATTGCTTACACCACCTTTGGCCGCATTCATCAAGCCCTGGTCTTTTACAGAGTTCAAAGCACCTTGAATACCTCCTCCAGTTCTGGCTAGGCTATTTCCTAGAATCTGACTTCCTTTAGACAAGGCATCTGGAGCTTTTTTAGCCATATCCATACCAAATTGACCAAGTGCCATACTGCCATTAAGGAGACCGCCTGCTCCAGCCGCAAAGGCATTCCCCATCATCATAGCACCCAGCAGTTGTTGAGCTGTTTCACTATGACCTGTTGAAACTCCAAGCCAGCGCTCAATCATGGCTACTCCTTGCATGGCTGCAAAGAATACCCCCACATAGACAAAGGCAGCGGCGAGACACTGTTCCCACATGTTGAGTCCATCAAAGAATCCGCCAGAAAGCTTTGATACTGCTGAAACAGATAGAATTGGCAAATCTCTGAAAATCTCAAGGGTTACACGCATAATGATAACTTCAAAGAAGATTCCTGCTAAGGCACCGCCAATCGTTCTTAACAACTCTTTGTATTTCTTTGAGTTTGATAGGGAGCTATAACCAAGAATCGGAGAGATCATTGCTTCAATCAGAATATCAAAAACTGATTTGACGAGCTTAATGATCATGCTGACCAATAGAACAATCAGGATAATGTACTGAAGAAACATCCCTATCCAGTTGACTTTATAGCGCATATAAACTGATTCAAAAGCACTCAATTGATTAATGACTCGGTGTTCTGTAATACTTTCAACTCCAGTATTATTGGAATTTAATTTATGGAGGAACAAGCCTTTAATTCCTGGTATTTTATCATGTTTTTCTATATCCTGTATCATTTGTGGATTCGTTGTACCATAGTTTGCCCCAAAATCAATCTTGGTCGCAAAATCAGTCGTATCCCGCTGCGCAGGGTCATCCGTGATATTATTGACAGGAGTAGAGCCTTCCTGAACAGGCTTGATGAAGCCGTAATCATCCATTGGAAACAACTCCGTAGAAAAATCTTTGTAGATCAAGACTTTTAAGTCTACTACATTATTTTTCATGGGCTGAAGAGCCAAGGAAGAAATCGGTTGGCTACCGGATGGCGCTTCACTGGAGACTGTCTGAATAGACATGGCATCCTGTGCCACCGCTGTTGAGATGGTGGTCAAAGCTAGTGGCAATACGGAAGTCACAGCCGTTACCAAAAGGAAATTCGTAATGACCCCTTTGTATTTGACTGGTTTTGTAAAAACTCCTGCAACAGCCGATACGACCAAAATCAGAGTGAATAAGGACGTCCCCAATAGCTGAAACCAGTAAAAGAACTGACCTATAATCGTTTTCTGATCTCCCAGATAACCGAAGAGACCAAAGAGCTTGAACATATTATTAAAAACATGTTCTAGGCTAGAATTGATTTGATAAAGAGCTTTGGCAATCCCTCCTGGTAAATAAGTGAGAAATGCCATAAATGCAGGAGTCGGTTCTAAATAATTGCCCCAGTAGGAATAGAATTCCGCCAGCTTTTTTGCATTCTCGCCTGTGATTTCACCATTGAGATTCTTGACCTCATTCATCAAATCTGAAAAGGTTTGATAGTGCACTAAAGGTACCTTCTTTCTTTCTAAGATACCCCTATCATATTCGATAATGGCAAAATCGTTTTTAAAGGGACAATGAAATTCTGACAACAAAAAAAGCCTCAAGTAATTGAGACTTTTGTAAATTAATCTGCGGTTCCGTTGAAATCATAGAAAGCATTGTCTTCTTTATAGCCACGACGGAGTTCAATAATTCTGATTTTTTTACCACCCTCAGTCAAGACGACTTGATAATAAGCTTCCGCCTCTTCGGGCTTATCTATGTTCCTATAATCAACAGCGATTGTAAAGTTATCCTTTCCTTTCAACTGGCTTTCTAAACTAACTAGGGTACCTCTGAAATCAGCTGGGATTGCCTTCACTTGTTCCTCTGAAAGAACACTATAATTGATACTTTCACCGTCGTTATTTGAGATAGTTCGTTTTTCTTTATCAAATTTCAAGGTAGTTCCTACTCCACCCTTAAAATCACTACTCTCATAACCATGTTCTGGTGAGAAGCCTGTATAGCTATCTTTTAGCACATTTTTAGCAATAGAATCAGGTGATTTTTGACCACATGCTCCTAGTAAAATCAAGGCTAACCCTACTAAAACAATTCTTAAAAAGTGCTTTGCTTTCATCATTTTTTCTCCTAATCATTATTTACCTCATTATAACAAACATCATTTTTTCTTGCAAGTGTTTATATAACTTATTGTACATCTTTTTAGATAACTTCATCTGCAAAGAAATCATCTCCGTCATCATAATAATCATAGTCACCGTGAATAACACTAGCTGCAGCTGCCTGGAATAATTCATCTGTAGATGTAAATGATTGGGATTGTACCTTTTGTCCTTTACTGTGACGACCTGATAGTTTAGGAGTTTCGCCATTGTTGCTGAGGAGAGGCATAGTCAAACGTTGCCTCCAGTCTATGATGTTGTTGAAGGCTGTACCAGCATCAACTGCTATCTCCTGAAGCTCTAGCTCACGGTGTGCACTTTCGACTGGAATATCCGCAAGAGTCATCGATGTATCAAACTCCTCTTGTAAGAACATGTACTTGTAAGGGAAGCTGTTCTTATCATGTGCGAAGATTGGATCCGTTGTGACCTTACGTCCAACATTATCCCGTCCCTTGACCCCACGTAAGATAACCGCTTCTCCTTCCTGGAGCTTGGCCAATTGCGTTGGTGTCAACAATTCTTGTTTTGGATTCTCGACAGCTACGTTTGGATTGGCTTCGTCCAGAATATTGCTGGAACGCCGTCTTCTGGTGATGGTACGTGTACCCAACTCAGCACTAAATTTCTTATTGGTATCTGGAGACGTTGTTTTGATGTAAACCTTCAACGAACAGTTATCCATAATCGTTTGAGCAACATTTTGACCATAGACATCATATAGTTGCTCCAGGTTTTGAATCCATAGGTAATAGAGAATGTTTTGCCCCAATCCAATGGAGATTTTCTTATCCATGTGAGGAATGGCTGGCATGTTTGTAAACTCATCCAAGATATGGAGAATGCGATTGATACATTTCCGACCATTTGATAAGGCAAGCTCATAGTTAGCATTGAATAGCTGATCTAAGAGTAAAGAAACAATCCCATTATACTCTGTTCGGTTTGGCGGTGTTACCAGGTAGATGACTTTGGGTTTATCTGAATAGACCAGTTCAATATCCGACTCCTGAAGAAGATTTTGGGTATCTTCTTTATCCTTTAAGACGGTTATATCGATATGATCTAAAATCGGCTTCTTGGTATACTCATCTAGTTCTAGACTATCTCCATCTTTTCGATAGACTTTCTCAGCTGAGAATTGAAAGACTTGATCCCGAACTGAAGACTGACCATTGTTCTTATGATTGAAATCAATCGTTACCGTAAACTGATCTGGAAGTTTAGGCTCGATGGCATAGGTCAGATATCCTTCCCCATCAACAAGAGCTGTAGCTTGCTTCACATAGTCAACTTTCTTTTCGACTTTCCCCCATTTCTTCAATCCTGTAATCGTTACTTTAGCAGTCTTGTGCTTGAACTCGTTTTTGAGTTGGCTATTGGTGCTTGATCTCAGCTTGACAGACAATCGACGTGGGAAGCCAACAGACTCTAAATCAATAGAGTTTTTAGAAGTCAGTTTGGCCACATTGTCTTGTAAGAACAAGTTGATCCCTGTCATCATGCTAGAGTAGACATTACCTTTAGTCTCATCACCACCAAAATCTGAAGCACGAAATTCAATATCCGCCATTTGTCTAAATTTCGAGAATTGTTTTTGATTGACCTGTCTCAAATTATCAAAATAGACTGTGATTTTTGACTTCTTCGACACTTGTTGTTCTCTGCTTGGATTCTCGACGATTTCTCCAGCACCATCCACAAAGACTTCTTCAGACCCCATTGTCGCCAAGAATTTCGCAACGTTAGGGATGGTAATGGTATCCCAGGCATCATCTTCACCATTTTGATAGGTTTCATTAGCTCGATCCATCAAAGCCATTGTCAGAGCATTAAACAGGGATATAGAAGACTTACGGAAGTATTCCGCATTTCCCTTCTCTCCTCCCTTTTGTTTGGGATAAATGGATTCTGCGACTGCGTTGACATAGGTTTGAGTCTTCTCATAGTAACCCTTCTTTGCGGCTGCTATGGCCAAAGCTAGGGGATTGTAAGACATAGACCAATCCATATTTTGGAAAGAAAGAACATTAACTTCATAGCCACGTTGTCTCATGAGTTTATAGGAGGCTTGATAATGCTCCCCTTTCGGATCTGCAAGAACCATCGATGGCTGCAATTCCGCACGACTATTGATTTCAATGGCTGGAGTGATCTGACCTTCCCCCTTACCTGAACGAGTCATCCCAATCCCTAACAGATTCGTTGGCTTATCTTCAATGTAGTAGTAACCTGAAGGAAAAGCTAACATGCCTAAAATCCGTTCCGCATTGGTCACATATCGACTGATTTTCCTATTTTGCCATAAGATTTGGGTTCTGAGTGTTTGCCCTGCTAAATCATGAGTCAGCTCATGAAATACTGGAGCCCCACCTTCACCTGGATAAGTTAAAGCTTTATTCGGAATCTTTTTGTATTGACGACGAATTTCATCAATCGTCACAAATCGGTCGTCTCCCTCTTCATTATTGTTATAGTCTCGAAACTGCTCGAAGTTTATCCAGGCAGATTTCCAGGCGATAACTAAGCCCAATAGAAAGATTGGAAATGCTAAAATCGGTGCTACCAAGAAGACTTTAGCGTTCAATAAACTTTGAAATAAGAGGCTGTTTAAGTCAAAGTTTACGGCCTTACTAGCATCTTTAAACGACCAAATACTAAAATAGAGAAAGCGGATTGTAGCTCTCAAAACAGTAACCAGGTAATTGGTTAAGATAAAAGCAATAAAGCTAAAACCTAATCCCATATAAACGAAGCTGCGGTAACTTTTAAAATAAAGAATGGGTTTCATTTCTTTATCAAAACGTTTCCGTTCTCGTTTGACAAAAGGGAGGGTATAGAATATCCTGAAGAAAACATTCCAAAGAATGAGAGAGACAAGCGCAAAGATTTTAGGTAAGAATGACTTCATTCCATTGAGCAGCCCTCTAACTGATTTGAACCATACTTGTTTCCAATCAATTCCTTTACGATTTTTCCAACCTCTTTTTATTGCTTGCCTTAGACTACTCTTTCCTGCTAATAACCTTTGATAGCTTCTTAAAAAATACGGCTGGAAGAGTTTGAATAGGTAATAACCTGCTACCC
>CABTAV010000009.1:0-22229 GCA_902482895.1 uncultured Streptococcus sp.
GGTCGATTGGATCATTCAACTCAGAATAGGCATTTCCGTATTCTTTGGTCATAATGAAGAGCTCGAAACGATCAGTAAAGCGTTCGTCTTCAGGATTCTTCTTAGCAAGTGGAGATACAGCTACTGGATGTCCATAGACAAAGGTTGGTTGGATCAAGGTTTCTTCAACAAACTCTTCAAAGAAAGCATTGATAATGTGACCAACTTCAGTATAGTGTTTCTCAACTGGAACTTTCTTCTCAGCAGCGATAGCTTTAGCTTCCTCGAAAGTCATGTCTTGCCAGAAATCGATACCAGTAATTTCTTTGATAGCATCCACCATATGAACACGTTTAAATGGTTCATTGATTTTGATTTCAGTACCTTGATAGTTAACTGGGCCGTCGCCTTTAACTGATTTAGCAGCATGTTGGATAATGCCTTCAGTCAAGTCCATGATGTCTTGGAAGTCAGCATAAGCTTGGTACACTTCGATAGAAGTAAATTCAGGGTTATGAGTAGCATCCATTCCTTCGTTACGGAAGATACGGCCAATTTCATAGACACGCTCCATACCACCCACGATAAGGCGTTTCAAGTGAAGCTCAGTCGCGATACGAAGCACCATGTCAATATTTTGGGCATTGTGGTGGGTGATAAATGGGCGAGCAGCAGCACCACCAGCTTCGTTGTGAAGAACAGGTGTTTCCACTTCAAGGAAACCTTTTTGATCAAGGTAACGACGGATTTCAGAGATGATTTTTGAACGAGTGACAAAACGCTCAAAGCTTTCACGGTTAGAAATTAAGTCAAGGTAACGTTTACGGTAAATTGTTTCAACGTCTGTTAAACCGTGAAATTTCTCTGGAAGTGGACGAAGGGCCTTAGACAAGTGTGTAATGTGAGTCGCCTTGATAGAGAGTTCTCCCATATCTGTACGCATCACTTGGCCTTCAACACCAAGGAAGTCACCAAGGTCTGCTTTTTTGAAGATTTCGTAGTTTTCTTCACCGACAGCATCCTTACGAACATAGATTTGAATTTGACCTTCGCGATCTTGAAGGTGGGCAAATCCAACTTTACCTTTACCACGTTTGGTTAGCAAGCGTCCTGCGATAGTAGCTGTTTCGTTTTTATCGTGTAATTGTTCTTTATCGAGGTCGGCATATTTATCTTTTAATTCTTGTGAATTTGCAGTACGTTCAAAGCGTTTTCCGAAAGGATCGATTCCTTGTTCACGGAGTGCAGCCATTTTTTCACGGCGAACGATCTGCTGGTCATTTAGTTCTTCCATATGTTCTGTTGACATGGGATCCTCCTAGTTTTACTCAAAATTGAATACGATGAGTCATTTTTTGCGATACTCCCATTTTATCATAAATAAGCAAGAAATTCACGGATAATCTTTCAAAACTAAAAAGAACTTGACGCCATAATCAAGTTCTGTTATTGATAGGAAGTATCATTCCAAGTATCGAGAGTAAATGTTTCAAAATCATGGGTTTCTAGAATGGTCAGGCTGGCATTTGCTAGACCGCCATCTTTACGAAGAAGTGGTTCTTGATATCCTAGAAGAGTACGAAGACTGGCAGTAAGATTGGCACCGTGACCGACAATTAGAATACGCTCAGCTGGACTATCTTTGAGTGATTTGATAAATTGGATGGTCCGTTGTGTTGTGCTATAGAGGGATTCAGCTCCGAACATTTGAGTGTCAAATTGAGCAAGATTAGATCTAAAAGCTTTGATTTGTTGTGGGTAAATAGCTTCCAAGATTGCGATTTTCAAACCTTCTAACTTCCCCAGCTGCCATTCACGGAGATTAGGAACACTTTCTAAAGGACAGGGGGTCTTGAGTTGACTTTGGATAATCTCAGCAGATTTGACAGCTCGAGGTAAATCACTTGAATAAATCTGATCAAAAGGAATTTCCTTGAGATACTGACCGAGTTTTTTGAGGGTGTCAATGGATTCAGGAAGAAGGGGAGAATCGCCACTAGCACCTTGAAAGCGCCCTTCTTGGTTCCAGACGGTGCGGCCATGGCGGACAAAGTAGAGTTTCATTACTTGCTGTCCTCCAAAATATCTGCAAAGTCAGCCTTTACAAACCTAGCCAAGTCTTGTGGTGCGACGATAATGCTGTGACCAACTTCACCAGCAGAGACAATCATTTGATCCAAGTCTAGAGCGATCTTATCGATAAAAATGGGATAATTGTGTTTCTGACGAATTCCGACGGGATTATTGGCTCCATGAATATAACCTGTTGTTTTTTCCAAGTCCTTTTGTGGAATCATGCTCACTTTTTTATTGCCAGAAATTTTAGCTAATTTCTTTTCAGATAAGTGTTGAGTGATAGGTACAATTCCGATAATCGGTCCGGTCTTGTCTCCTAAAAGAGCTAAAGTTTTGAAAATCTGATCTCGTTCATAACCTTGCGGAAGTTCTCCTTCAAGCGCATTGATTTGAATCCCTTGATGTGGGATACCTGCTTTAGACAGGATTTGTTCCACCAATGTTTTTTTGATTTTAACCTTTTTTGCCATTATTTATACTTATCCTCCAATTGACTCATCCAAATACCAAGCCAGATTCCCAGTGCAAAGAAGAAGGCGATGATGACATAACCGACAAGTGAAAGACCTGTGTATTGGATACTTTCAGCGTTTCCTGCATTTGGAATCAAGATCAAAAGAGTACTAGAAAGGACGATACCGATGATGAAATGATAGACGCGTGAGTGGTAATTGTTTAAGGCATAATCCATCAATTTTGAAAAAATGATGAGAGTTGCACCAGCTCCGATTCCAATCGGGAAGAAGGTTCCCAAGAGGTCAAAGGTTTTAAAACCTGTCAGCATAGGAGCATAGAGGCCCAAAATCAAAAGTAGATTTGATGGGCTGAGGCCAGGAACTAATACACCAAGAGCCAATAGTGCCCCTGCTAGGACGAAATTAAGAAAGCTACCGCTTAAGGTTCCAACGACAAAATTTAAGGCATAGAGTCCTAAACCAGAAATGATAAAGGTTGTCCAGAACCAAGCCAAATCAATCTTGTCTCGGTCAGATTCTCGAGTTGATTCTTTGAGTAGGCTAGGAACCGTACCAATGATGGCACCTGCAAAACTCCATAAGACAAAGACCTGATAATTTTCAAGCAGGTATTCAATCGGGTAAGAAAATAAGCCGATTCCCAGAAGCATACCGATGGCAACTGGAATAAAGTACAAAACATTTTCTTTAAAATCTTTAAAGGGATGGGCCAGAAAGCCAATCATCCGTTCATAAATTCCTAAGATTGCTGCTAGAACCCCTCCGGAAATTCCCGGTAGGATAAATCCAAGAGCAATCACAATCCCTTTAATAAGGCGTGCTAACCATGAGAGCATATTTTTCCTCCAACTATTTCTATTTCAAAAAATCCTTATTATATTGTATCATAATCAAACACAAAAAGAAAAAGCAAATGCTAAACAAATGCTTTTAAGGTTTTAAAAAGAGTTTTCTAAAGGTTTCTTCTTTGTTTTTTAAGGAAGAGATAACGTTGATATCTAAATCGTGGTCAAAACCAGCAATTTTTCCTTTAGAAGTGTACTGGTGGATGTCGTAATCTAAATCAGTTTTTGGAGTTGCCTCGTAAAATCCTGAGTCAGAGCCATAGGAAGGAATCCAAACAGACGTAAACTTGTCTGTATCAATACTGTGTTCTTCCATGAAGTAGACCCCAACGTAGATACCTATGTTTTTAGCACCTAGTGATTCTAGTTTTGCACGAAAGGCTTCAACACCTTCGTTCATATTGGACATGGTTTTATCTTCCACATCTAGCCAATAGTAGCTAGGACTGTATGGCGAAGAGGCGTTATAGAATACCTCAGCAGCCTTTTCCATTTCCTGGACATTTTTTCCAGCTACAAAGGCATAGACACCAACTGGGACATTTCGTTTTTGGAACTCAGTGATATGGGTTTTAAAGGCCTTATCAACACCATTAACATAGGAAGCATCGTTCTCTTTGGACGTTTGAGCACCACTATGGACGCGAACAATAGCTCCAGAAATGTTTTGGGAGAGAGTATCGTAATTAATTTCCTCAGGACGTTGCCAACCAGAAACATCAATTACCGGTTTATCTATATTGTGTAGCGCTTGTGTTTCTACTTGCGCGATATTTGACTTTGTTTTTACAGGATGTTCCTCAAAACGAGGGCGATTCAGGATTAAAATGAAAATCATAATCCCAAAAAAACCAAATAAAATAAGCGGATTAATTTTCTTTCTCATATCTCATAATTTTACCTTAAAAATGGGAAAAAATCAAAAAAAATACTCAAAAAATGGGTTAAGGAAAGGACTTTGGAGCATTTTTTCATTCTAGGGAGCGGAATGATTTGAAATATGGTATAATAAAAGGGAATTTCTAGAGAAAAGAGAAGATTATGTCAAATTATGCCATTATTTTAGCAGCGGGTAAAGGGACTCGCATGAAATCTGATTTGCCAAAAGTGTTGCACAAGGTTGCGGGTATTTCTATGTTGGAACATGTTTTCCGTAGTGTGGGAGCTATCCAACCTGAAAAGACAGTAACAGTTGTCGGACACAAGGCAGAATTGGTTGAAGAGGTCTTGGCTGGACAGACAGAATTTGTGACTCAATCTGAACAGTTAGGAACTGGTCATGCGGTTATGATGACAGAGCCAATCTTAGAAGGTTTGTCAGGTCACACCTTGGTCATTGCAGGAGATACTCCTTTAATCACAGGTGAAAGCTTGAAAAACTTGATTGATTTCCACATCAATCATAAAAATGTGGCGACTATCTTGACTGCTGAAACAGATAATCCTTTTGGCTATGGACGAATTGTTCGTAATGAGAATGCTGAGGTTCTTCGCATTGTTGAGCAGAAGGATGCTACAGATTTTGAAAAACAAATCAAGGAAATCAACACTGGAACTTACGTCTTTGACAACGAGCGTTTGTTTGAGGCTTTGAAAAATATTAATACTAATAACGCTCAAGGCGAATACTATATTACAGATGTCATTGGAATTTTCCGTGAAGCTGGTGAAAAAGTTGGCGCTTATACTTTGAAAGATTTTGATGAAAGTCTTGGGGTAAATGACCGTGTGGCTCTTGCGACTGCTGAGTCGGTTATGCGTCGTCGCATCAATCATCAGCATATGGTCAATGGAGTTAGCTTTGTCAATCCAGAAGCAACTTATATCGATATTGATGTTGAGATTGCGCCTGAAGTTCAAATCGAAGCCAATGTTACCTTGAAGGGGCAAACGAAAATTGGTGCTGAGACTGTTTTGACAAACGGTACTTATGTAGTGGATAGCACTATCGGAGCAGGAGCTGTTATTACCAACTCTATGATTGAAGAAAGTAGTGTTGCTGACGGAGTGACAGTCGGTCCGTCTGCCCACATTCGTCCAGGTTCAAGTCTAGGTGCCCAAGTCCACATTGGGAACTTTGTTGAGGTGAAAGGCTCTTCAATAGGTGAGAATACCAAGGCTGGTCATTTGACTTATATCGGAAACTGTGAAGTGGGTAGCCATGTTAACTTTGGTGCTGGAACCATTACAGTCAACTATGACGGCAAAAACAAATACAAGACAGTCATTGGAAACAATGTCTTTGTTGGTTCAAACTCAACCATTATTGCGCCAGTAGAACTTGGTGACAATTCCCTCGTTGGTGCTGGTTCAACGATTACTAAAGACGTGCCAGCAGATGCTATTGCTATTGGTCGTGGTCGTCAGGTCAATAAAGACGAATATGCAACTCGCCTTCCTCATCATCCTAAAAATCAGTAGGAGTCTATCATGGAATTTGAAGAAAAAACGCTTAGCCGAAAAGAAATCTATCAAGGGCCAATTTTTAAACTGGTCCAAGATCAGGTTGAATTACCAGAAGGTAAAGGAACTGCCCAGCGCGATTTGATTTTCCACAATGGAGCTGTCTGCGTTTTAGCAGTAACGGATGAACAAAAACTCATCTTGGTCAAGCAGTACCGCAAAGCTATCGAGGCTGTCTCTTACGAAATTCCAGCCGGAAAGTTGGAAGTAGGAGAAAACACAGACCCTATCGCAGCAGCACTTCGTGAATTAGAGGAAGAAACAGCCTATACAGGGAAATTAGAACTCTTGTACGATTTTTACTCGGCCATTGGCTTTTGTAATGAAAAGTTAAAACTATACCGAGCAAGCGATTTGACTAAAGTGGAAAATCCGCGTCCGCAGGATGAGGATGAAACCTTAGAAGTTCTTGAAGTGAGCTTAGAAGAAGCCAAGGAATTAATCCAATCAGGTCATATCTGTGATGCCAAGACGATTATGGCTGTTCAATACTGGGAATTGCAGAAAAGATAGAGGAGGTCAGTATGGGTAAACCTTTATTAACGGATGAAATGATTGAAAGAGCTAATAGAGGCGAAAAGATTTCAGGTCCCCCTTTGCTAGATGATGAGGAGACAAAAATTTTACCAACCTCTTCTTCCCGTTTTGGTTATGCCAATCCTAAGGATCATGGTTTTAGCCAGGAAACTTTGAAGATTCAGGTCGAACCGTCTATTCATAAAAGCCGTCGCATTGAAAATACCAAGAGGAATGTCTTCAATTCTAAGTTGAATAAAATCTTATTCGCTGTCATCTTTCTCTTGATTTTGCTTGTCTTAGCAATGAAACTTTTGTAATAGAAAAGGAATTGAAATGAAAATAGGAATTATTGCGGCTATGCCAGAAGAACTGGCGTATCTGGTCCAGCATTTAGACAATGCCCAGGAGCAAGTTGTTTTAGGGAATACCTATCACACAGGAACCATTGCCTCTCATGAAGTCGTTCTTGTAGAAAGTGGAATCGGTAAGGTCATGTCTGCTATGAGTGTGGCGATTTTGGCTGATCATTTCCAAGTGGATGCTTTGATTAACACGGGATCTGCTGGAGCAGTAGCAGAGGGTATTGCTGTTGGAGATGTTGTGATTGCTGATAAATTAGTCTATCATGACGTGGATGTTACAGCTTTTGGCTATGCATATGGACAAATGGCGCAACAACCGCTTTATTTCGAATCAGATAAAACCTTTGTTGCCAAAATTCAAGAGAGTCTATCTCAATTGGACCAGAACTGGCATCTTGGTTTGATTGCTACAGGAGATAGTTTTGTTGCAGGAAATGACAAGATAGAAGCGATTAAGTCCCATTTCCCAGAAGTTTTAGCAGTCGAGATGGAGGGGGCAGCTATTGCTCAGGCAGCGCATGCTCTTAATCTTCCAGTCTTAGTCATCCGAGCTATGAGTGATAATGCCAACCATGAAGCAAACATCTCTTTTGATGAGTTTATTATCGAAGCTGGACGTCGCTCTGCCCAAGTCTTGTTAGCCTTTTTGAAGGCTTTAGATTAAGCGGAAATTTGACAGTTTATCTAGCTTATG
Source organism: uncultured Streptococcus sp. (assembly GCA_902482895.1). Classification (GTDB taxonomy): domain Bacteria; phylum Bacillota; class Bacilli; order Lactobacillales; family Streptococcaceae; genus Streptococcus. The sequence continues at coordinate 7,415 of CABTAV010000009.1, forward strand.
ATAAGATTTAAATAAAGAAAAGCTAGAAAACGTTTCAGAGGATATTATGAGTATTGAAATGACCGTCAGTGAGATTGCAGAGGTTTTAGGATTATCTCGTCAAGCAATCAATAACCGTGTCAAAGAATTACCAGAAGAAGACACAGATAAAAATGACAAAGGGGTAACAGTCGTTACCAGAAGTGGCTTGATTAAGCTAGAAGAAATCTATAAAAAAACGATTTTTGAAGATGAGCCTGTCAGTGAAGATGTCAAGCAACGTGAACTGATGGAGATTCTGGTTGATGAGAAGAATGCAGAAATTCTTCGTCTTTATGAACAATTAAAAGCCAAGGATCGTCAGTTGTCAGAAAAAGACGAGCAGATGCGTATCAAAGACCGTCAGATTGCTGAGAAAGACAAACAACTCGATCAGCAGCAACAATTGACCTTTCAAGCCATGAAGGATCAAGAAAATCTTAAGCTAGAGCTGGACCAAGCAAAAGAAGAAGTCCAATCAACTAAGAAAGGCTTTTTTGCTCGTTTATTTGGAGGATAATCAAGGAGCTGTTTAGGTTAAATGCTAACCTGATGGCTTCTTTTATTTCTAAATAGTATAGTTGCTCAAGTAAAATAACCGTATGGGAGAAGTATAGAATGGAACGATTAGAAGATTACATTGCTTTCGATTTAGAATTTAATCAGCATGAAGGGCAAACATACTTGATTCAAGTATCGGCAGTGCGTTTTAGAGATGGTCAGGAAATCGATGCCTATGATTCCTATGTCCATACTAGTGTGCCTCTAAAGAGTTTTATCAATGGTTTGACAGGGATTACGGCTGAGACCTTAAAAGATGCTCCTCCAGTGGAGGAAGTTATAAAAGAATTCCAAGAGTTTGTGGGTGCTTTGCCGATGGTTGGATACAATGCTGCTAAAAGTGATTTGCCTATTCTAGCAGAGCATGGTTTAGATTATAGCCAACAGTATAAGGTGGATCTATATGATGAAGCCTTTGAACGTCGTAGTTCAGATTTACATGGCATTGCCAATCTCAAATTGCAAACTGTTGCCTCATTTCTTGGATTTCAAGGTCAGTCTCATAATAGTTTAGAGGATGCTCGTATGACGGCGCGTGTTTACGAGTCCTTTCTAGAGTCGGATCAAGCTAGAGAATTGTTAGGGACAGAAAGTAGTCTCTCGAACAATCCTTTTGGAGGCTTGGACTTGTCTCAATTATTTGACTAGGAGTGCCTATGAAACCTGAAAAACCTAAAAATCTAGGTTTTAAGCAGATATACTTTAATCTAGATAAAATTCTCTTTCTCTTTTTCTTGATATTTATGATGATTGAGTTTGTCTGGTTACCGCTTAATTCTTGGATTGCTGGACTGTTACTCCGTCAGACAGGTTATCTCTTTCTATCCTACAACAATATTTTTGCCATTATAAAGGGTTCTCCCTTTGTTAGTCTTGCTTTATTTGTTCTGGTAATCGTTAATTTACTGGTCGCCTATTACCAGATAGGACTTCTCTTTATTGGTGCTCGGCATTTATTATGCCATGAAAAAAGGACCTTGCTGGAGTACAGTCGTAAGGTCTTTCGCCAAAGTATCTTGTTTATGAAGCAAGTCACGCTTGCAAAGATAGCCTTTATCTTCTTTTATGTCATGATGCTCTTTCCATTGATTCGAAAGATTTTAAAGATTTACTACCTCAATAAAATTGTCATTCCGGACTTTATCGTTGATTATGTAGAAGACAAGTATTGGCTAGTAGGTATAGTGGTTACTATTCTGGCTTTACTTCTATTTTACATTTCAGTGCGTTTCATGTTTGCCCTACCTCAGCTTTTATTTGAGAAGAAAACAGTCAAAGAAGCAGTCAGATACAGTCTAGAAAAGACAAGAAAGCACTCCTGGTTTTATATTTGGAACTTGCTTTGGATTATCGTCAAAACGTATCTATTTTTCATTCTTCTCTTGATTCCAACCTTAGCAAGTCAGGTATTGATGGATGGATTAACCCATAAGGAATCTCTTGTACTTGGAATTATCAACTTTGTCTTGATCAAGAATTTCCACTATATGGCCTTGACCTATTTCCTTATTAAGTTTGTTTCCTTTTTGACAGGGGAAGAACTAGAAATCACACCAAGGAGAAAGAAAGACCACTGGATGAGATGGGGAGTGATGGGCTGTGCCGGTATCTTTTTCGCTCTTGAGGGGTATGTTTATTTGGAAGCTCCAGTTGCACATAAACCTTTAGTTATTTCTCACAGAGGAGTATCTAATAAGAATGGTGTCCAAAATACTGTCCAATCGCTAGAAAAGACAGCCCAACTAGGGCCAGACTTTGTTGAGACAGATGTTCAGGAAACAAAAGATGGCCAGTTTGTCATGATGCATGATGCCAATATCAAAAATTTAACAGGTGTTAATGCCAATCCTCAGGATCTCACTTTGGAAGAATTAACCAAACTTGATATTTCAGAAAATGGCTATCATAGCAAGGTGTCTAGTTTTGATGACTATCTCAATAAAGCCAATGAATTGCATCAAAAACTCCTTATTGAAATTAAAACCAGTCGAAAAGATAGTCCAAATATGATGAAACGCTTTATGGAAAAATATGGAACTGTTCTTAAGCAGAATGGTCACCAAATGCAATCCTTGGACTACCATGTGATTGATCAGGTGCTAGCCTACGACTCACAAATTCCAGTCTTTTTCATCCTACCTTATAATAGTATTTTTCCAAGAACCAAGGCTACAGGTTACACCATGGAGTATTCAACTTTAGATGAAAATTTTGTCAACAAACTTTGGAATACGGATCAGAAATTGTACGTTTGGACCATCAATAGTTCAGAGTCCTTTGATAAATCAGTTCATTTGGGAGCTGATGGCATGATAACGGATGACTTGGAAATGATTCAAGACCAGGTTACCATTGCGCAAGAAGACCCAGAGTATACTGAATTGCTTTTCAAACAGGCCATGGAATTCTTTAATTTTTAGTAACAAAAAAGAGGAACAGTTGTTCCTGAGTTTGGAGATAAACTCCTTAGAATAAACGTTTCTATGGAATTTATATCAAATAAGGTTGGCAAGAGCCAACCTTATTTGATATAGAGTTCTTGGTTTTTTAAGACAATTTCACGTACGCTTGCAAACTTTTTGATTTTTTTGATTTCTTCTGGATGAGTGACGAGAGTGATAACATAGCCTTCTTTACCCCTGCGACCTGTACGGCCAGCACGGTGAGTGTAGGTTTCAATATCTCTAGGAACATCAAAGTTTACGACACATTCTAGGCTATCGATATCAATTCCACGAGCCAAAAGGTCAGTTGCAAGAAGTAGGGTTAGCTGCTTGTCCTTAAACTTTTCTAAGATGACTTTTCTAAATTTGACATTGACATCACTAGCTAGAGAAACAGCCAAGATATCACGATACTGTAATTTTTCTTCTGCGCTTCCAAGGTCTGATAGGCTGTTAAAGAAGACCAGACCGCGGAAATCTTCAACATGAGCTAGTTTTCGTAGCATATCCACTCGGTGACGTTGATCTACCTGCATGTAGAAGTGCTGTATGTTGTCCAATTTTTGGTCAGAGAGATCAATGGTAAGTGTGTTCGGCGCAATCTTTTCTTGGTCAAACTTGGTCGTCGCACTCATGTAGACGAGTTGGTGGTCACGCGGTGCGTAGTGAGTGATTTTCTCAACAAAGTGTATCTGAGAATCATCGAGCAATTGGTCAAATTCATCTAGAATGATGGTTTCCACATTCATCATCTTGATTTTTTTCAATTTAATGAGTTCAAAGATACGGCCAGGAGTTCCAATCAGAATTTCTGGTCCTTTTTTTAGGCGTTCAATCTGGCGTTTCTGACTTGAACCCGATAGGAAGAGTTGTGCTGTCAAACCAATAGCCTCTGCCCACGTTTTACATACATCAAAAATCTGTCCAGCAAGTTCTGTATTTGGTGCTAGAATCAAGAGTTGCTGGGCTTTTTTCTTTTGTAGTCTGAGAAGACTTGGTAGAAGGTAAGCTAGGGTCTTACCAGTTCCTGTTGGGCTCACTCCTAGGAGGTTTTCTCCAGCAAGAAGGGGCTCAAATAGTTGGGTTTGAATGGGAGTGAATTCTTGGAAACCGAGTTGGTCACTTAGTTCTTGCCATTCAGTTGGTAGTTTGTTTTTCATTTTTCTGCCTCAAATCTAATGCCAGCAGTCTGGCGCATGGTATATAGTAGCTCATGAACTGAACTTGCATCCTCCAGCCAAGTTTGGTAGAGATTCAGATCTGGTTGCTGGATCATGTGTGCAAATGCAGCGACTTCCTCAGTCATCGTATGAGGAGCCTGTTGGATAGGGAGTTGGACTTGATTGCCTTGGTAATCGGTAAAAATAGCCGAGCTGACATGTTCGATGGTGTTGAGTGTCAGGGTTCCATCTGTCGTATAAATCTCGCAAGGGAGATTGGAAGTGATGTTTTTCCCGGCCTTGATATGAACTTGAAAGTCAGGGTAGAAGAGGATTCCATCTCCATTTAGGTCAATGCTATTGTCAAGCTGTTGCCCCTGATAGGTTGCATCCTGAGCTTTTCCAAAGAGACGAACGGTAGCGTAGAGGGGATAAATCCCTAAATCCATAAGAGCTCCACCAGCAAAACGGTCTGAGAAGACATTTGGTGTCTCCCCAGTCAACAAGTTAGGCATTTTGGAAGAATACTTGGCATAGTTGAAATCTGCTCCCAAAATTTGTTTGTCTGCTAAAAATTCCTTGACAGTAGTAAAAGCTTTCTCGTGGTAATTACGAGCTGCTTCGAAGATAAAACAGTGATTTTTCTTAGCTGTTTGAATCAAATCCAGCCATTCTTGTGGCTGAGTGACAGCAGGCTTTTCAAGAATGACATGTTTACCTGCAGTCAAGGCAGCTTTTGCCTGAGCAAAATGCAAGGAGTTTGGGCTAGCAATATAGACAACATCAAAGGAGCTCTTGAAGAAGTCCTCTAATTGATCAAAGAGTTGGATATTCTCATAGTGAGAAGCAAAGGTTGCTGCGGTTTCAAGTTTCCTAGAATAGACAGCGACCAGCTGGTATTTTCCACTGGAATGGGTTGTTTCTATGAAGTGGTGGCTGATAGCCCCTGTTCCGATGACACCTAATTTAAGCATAGTTACTCCTTTTCCAATTTCAAATCCTTCTTTCATTATAACATAGATAGACAGGACTATCCAACAGAGGGGAAAAAATTTCAAATAAGCTACTAGGTCTTTTCCAAAGAAAGTGGTACAATAATGAGATGAGTAAATGAAATGGGAGGGAAAATGAGGTTATTACCTATAAGAAAAATATCACGTCAGTCTAAGAGGCTAGCGCTTTTTTTGACTTTTTGTGCAGGATATGTAGACGCCTATACTTTTATTGTGCGAGGGAATACTCTTGTAGCTGGACAAACTGGGAATGTCGTCTTTCTTTCAGTAGAATTAATTCAAAATAATGTTTCAGATGTTAGGGACAAGGTTCTCACCTTGTTAGCTTTTATGATGGGGGTCTTTCTATTAACAATTTATAAGGAAAAATTGAGAATTGTGAAAAAGCCAATTTTGTCATTGCTTCCTTTAGCAATCTTATCAATCATTATTGGTTTTGTGCCGCAGACTGTAGATAATATCTATCTAGTACCTCCCTTGGCCTTCTGTATGGGATTGGTGACAACTGCTTTTGGAGAAGTGTCGGGTATTGCCTATAATAACGCTTTTATGACAGGGAATATCAAGCGGACCATGCTGGCTTTTGGAGATTATTTCCGAACCAAGCACACACCTTTTTTGCGTGAAGGATTCATATTTGTTAGCCTGCTTAGTAGTTTTGTCCTTGGCGTTGTCTTTTCAGCCTATTTGACGATTTTCTATCATGAAAAGACCATCCTTGGTGTTCCTATTATGATGAGTATTTTTTACCTCAGCATGCTTTTTGCATCTTGGCAGAAAAAAGTAAAAGAAAAAGCTTGATTTTAGGTGTTATTACTTGTAAGAAAATAGGAGATATGCTATACTTGAAGAGTTGACTATGCACGATCCTGTGCAACCGCACGAACATCGTTGTTTGATTATTCAAGTTTAAGTGGTTCGTCCCACGATGCTAGGCGAGTCTTCACAAAAAATTCGGGGAAACCCATAAAAATCATAGGAGGTGCATAATGAGCACATACGCAATTATCAAAACTGGCGGAAAACAAGTTAAAGTTGAAGTTGGTCAAGCAGTTTACGTTGAAAAATTGAACGTTGAAGCTGGTCAAGAAGTTACTTTTAACGAAGTTGTTCTTGTTGGTGGTGAAAACACTGTTGTCGGAACTCCACTTGTTGCTGGAGCTACTGTAGTTGGAACTGTTGAAAAACAAGGAAAACAAAAGAAAGTTGTTACTTACAAGTACAAACCTAAAAAAGGTAGCCACCGTAAACAAGGTCACCGTCAACCATATACAAAAGTTGTCATCAACGCAATCAACGCTTAATTTTAAGGAGAACACATGATACAGGCAGTCTTTGAGAGAGCCGAAGATGGCGAGCTGAGGAGTGCGGAAATTACTGGACACGCCGAGAGTGGCGAATACGGCTTTGATGTCGTGTGTGCATCGGTTTCTACGCTTGCCATTAACTTTATCAATTCTATTGAGAAATTTGCAGGCTATGAACCAATCCTAGAATTAAACGAAGATGAAGGTGGCTATCTGATGGTTGAAATACCAAAAGATCTTCCTTCACACCAGAGAGAAATGACCCAGTTATTCTTTGAATCATTTTTCTTAGGTATGGCAAACTTATCGGAGAACTCTTCTGAGTTCGTCCAAACCAGAGTTATCACAGAAAACTAACACGGAGGAAAACATTATGTTAAAAATGACTCTTAACAACTTGCAACTTTTCGCCCACAAAAAAGGTGGAGGTTCTACATCAAACGGACGTGATTCACAAGCGAAACGTCTTGGAGCTAAAGCAGCTGACGGACAAACTGTAACAGGTGGATCAATCCTTTACCGTCAACGTGGTACACACATTTACCCAGGTGTAAACGTTGGACGTGGTGGAGACGATACTTTGTTCGCTAAAGTTGAAGGCGTAGTACGCTTTGAACGTAAAGGACGCGATAAAAAACAAGTTTCTGTTTACCCAATCGCAAAATAAAAAGGTCCAGTGAACCTTTTTATCCCGAGCCTTGAAATGTAAAGGCGAGGATGCTGAAATAGCATAAATAAGGCTTTCCGAGTTTTCGGAGAGCCTGCTTTTTTGTTTTGCTACCCATGATTTTTTCATTCTTAGTGTAGATGAATTTTATGAGTGACATTATTTTTCTTCGATGGAAAACTTCTAAAATATGGTATAATGAAAAGATAAAGAAGTTGGGGGTAGAAGATGAACATTCAACAATTACGCTACGTTGTGGCTATTGCGAATAGCGGTACTTTTCGTGAAGCTGCTGAGAAGATGTATGTCAGTCAGCCCAGTTTGTCCATTTCTGTTCGTGATTTGGAAAAAGAGTTGGGCTTTAAGATTTTCCGTCGGACCAGCTCAGGGACTTTCTTGACTCGTCGTGGGATGGAATTCTATGAAAAAGCGCAAGAATTGGTTAAAGGATTTGATATTTTTCAAAATCAGTATGCCAATCCTGAGGAAGAAAAGGATGAATTTTCCATTGCCAGTCAGCACTATGACTTCTTGCCACCAACCATTACGGCCTTTTCAGAGCGCTATCCTGATTACAAAAACTTCCGTATTTTTGAATCAACTACTGTTCAAATTTTAGACGAAGTAGCGCAAGGTCACAGTGAGATTGGGATTATCTACCTCAACAATCAAAATAAAAAGGGGATTATGCAACGCGTTGAAAAGCTAGGTCTGGAGGTCATTGAATTGATTCCTTTTTATACCCATATTTATCTCCGTGAGGGGCATCCTTTGGCTCAGAAAGAGGAATTGGTCATGGAGGATTTAGCAGATCTACCAACGGTTCGTTTCACTCAAGAGAAAGATGAGTACCTTTATTATTCAGAGAACTTTGTTGATACCAGTGCGAGCTCACAGATGTTCAATGTGACAGACCGTGCTACCTTGAATGGTATTTTGGAGCGGACGGACGCTTATGCAACAGGTTCTGGATTTTTAGATAGTGACAGTGTTAATGGCATTACAGTTATTCGTCTCAAGGATAACCTAGATAATCGCATGGTCTATGTTAAACGTGAAGAGGTGGAGCTTAGTCAAGCTGGGACTCTTTTCGTAGAAGTCATGCAAGAATATTTTGATCAGAAGAGGAAATCATGAAAAAAAGAGGAATAGTGGCAGTCATTGTACTGCTTTTGATTGCGCTGGATCAGTTGGTCAAATCCTATATCGTCCAGCAGATTCCACTGGGTGAAGTGCGCTCTTGGATTCCCAACTTCGTTAGCTTGACCTACCTGCAAAATCGAGGGGCAGCCTTCTCCATGTTACAAGACCAGCAGTGGTTATTTGCTATTATTACACTGGTCGTTATGGTAGGTGCCATTTGGTATCTACATAAACACATGGAGGACTCACTCTGGCTGGTCTTGGGTTTGACATTAATCATTGCAGGTGGTCTTGGAAATTTTATTGACAGGGTGAGTCAGGGCTTTGTTGTGGATATGTTTCACCTTGACTTTATCAATTTTGCAATTTTCAATGTGGCAGATAGCTATCTGACGGTCGGAGTGATTATTTTATTGATTGCAATGTTAAAAGAGGAAATAAATGGAAATTAAAATTGAAACTGGTGGCTTGCGTTTGGATAAGGCTTTGTCGGATTTGACAGAATTATCACGCAGTCTCGCGAATGAACAAATCAAATCAGGTCAGGTCTTGGTCAATGGCCAAGTCAAGAAAGCTAAATACACAGTTCAAGAGGGCGATGTCGTCACTTACCATGTGCCAGAACCAGAGGTTTTAGAGTATGTAGCTGAGAATCTTCCGCTAGAAATCATCTACCAAGATGAGGATGTGGCAGTTGTTAACAAACCTCAGGGGATGGTTGTGCATCCGAGTGCTGGTCATACTAGTGGAACTCTGGTAAATGCCCTTATGTACCATATTAAGGATTTGTCGGGTATCAATGGGGTTCTGCGTCCAGGAATTGTTCACCGTATTGATAAGGATACGTCAGGTCTTCTCATGATTGCAAAAAATGATGAGGCGCATCTAGCACTTGCTCAAGAACTCAAGGATAAAAAGTCTCTCCGCAAATATTGGGCGATTGTTCATGGAAATCTGCCTAATGATCGTGGTGTCATTGAAGCTCCGATTGGCCGTAGTGAAAAAGACCGTAAGAAACAGGCTGTGACTGCTAAAGGGAAACCTGCAGTGACCCGTTTCCACGTTTTGGAACGCTTTGGTGATTATAGCTTAGTGGAGCTGCAGCTGGAAACAGGCCGCACCCATCAAATCCGTGTTCACATGGCTTATATCGGCCATCCAGTCGCTGGTGATGAAGTCTATGGTCCTCGCAAGACTTTGAAAGGACGTGGACAATTTCTTCATGCCAAGACTTTAGGTTTTACTCATCCGAGAACAGGTGAGACCATGGAATTTACAGCAGATATCCCAGAGATTTTTAAGGAAACTTTAGAGAGATTGAGGAAGAATTAGACGTGATAAAAGGTTGAGATGACTTGTCTCGACCTTTTTCCTATCAACTCTTTTCTATTTCCTGTTATTCATGTTATAATGGATAAATATGAAGAATCGGAGTGAGACTATGAAATACAAACGGATTGTCTTTAAAGTGGGGACTTCTTCTCTAACGAATGAGGATGGAAGTTTATCACGTAGTAAGGTAAAGGCTATTACCCAGCAGTTGGCGATGTTGCACGAGGCTGGTCATGAATTGATTTTAGTGTCGTCAGGTGCCATTGCGGCTGGTTTTGGAGCCTTAGGATTTAAAAAGCGTCCGACAAAGATTGCTGATAAACAGGCTTCAGCAGCGGTAGGGCAGGGGCTTTTGTTGGAAGAATACACGACCAATCTTCTCTTGCGCCAAATTGTTTCTGCACAAATCTTGCTTACCCAGGATGACTTTGTGGATAAGCGTCGTTATAAAAATGCCCATCAGGCTTTGTCAGTTCTACTTAGCCGTGGAGCGATTCCTATTATCAACGAGAATGACAGTGTCGTCATTGATGAGCTCAAGGTCGGGGACAATGACACTCTAAGTGCCCAGGTAGCGGCCATGGTCCAAGCAGACCTTTTGGTTCTCTTGACAGACGTCGACGGTCTTTATACTGGAAATCCTAATTCAGATCCAAGAGCCAAACGCTTGGAGCGAATCGAGACCATTAATCGTGAGATTATTGATATGGCCGGTGGAGCAGGTTCGTCTAATGGTACAGGTGGCATGTTAACCAAAATCAAAGCAGCGACTATTGCGACAGAATCAGGAGTTCCTGTTTATATCTGCTCGTCCTTGAAGGCAGATGCAATGATTGAGGCGGCAGAGGAGACCAAGGATGGTTCCTACTTTGTTGCTCAAGAGAAGGGACTTCGTACCCAGAAACAATGGCTGGCCTTTTATGCTCAGAGTCAAGGTTCTATTTGGGTTGATAAAGGGGCTGCAGAAGCTCTCTCTCAACATGGCAAGAGTCTTCTCTTATCTGGTGTTGTTGACGCAGAAGGAGCCTTTTCTTACGGTGATATCGTGACAGTATTTGACAAGGAAAGTGGAAAATCACTTGGAAAAGGACGCGTGCAATTTGGAGCATCTGCTTTGGAGGATATGTTGCGTTCTCAAAAAGCCAAGGGGGTCTTGATTCACCGTGACGATTGGATTTCCATTACTCCTGAAATCCAACTACTCTTTACAGAATTTTAGAGGTAAACTATGGTAAGTACACAAGAACAATTTGAACAGGTACAGGCTGTTAAAAAATCAATCAACACAGCTAGTGAAGAGGTGAAAAACCAAGCCTTGCTAGCCATGGCTGATCATTTATTAGCAGCTACTGAGGAGATTTTAGCGGCAAATGACCTTGATATGGAAGCTGCTAAGGGTAAAATCTCAGATGTGATGCTGGATCGTCTTTATTTGGATGCAAGTCGTATAGAAGCGATGGCAACTGGGATTCGTGAAGTGGTTGCTTTACCAGATCCAATCGGTGAAATTTTAGAAATCAATCAGCTTGAAAATGGTTTGGTTATCACAAAGAAACGTGTAGCTATGGGAGTTATTGGTATTATCTATGAAAGCCGTCCAAATGTGACGTCTGACGCGGCTGCTCTGGCTCTCAAGAGTGGAAATGCGGTTGTTCTTCGTAGTGGTAAGGATGCCTATCAAACAGCTCATGCTATTGTCACAGCCTTGAAGAAGGGCTTGGAGACGACTACCATTCATCCAGATGTGATTCAACTAGTGGAAGATACCAGCCGAGAAAGCAGCTATGCCATGATGAAGGCAAAGGGCTATCTAGACCTTCTCATTCCTCGTGGGGGATCTGGTTTGATCAATGCCGTAGTTGAGAATGCTATCGTACCCGTTATCGAGACCGGGACTGGGATTGTCCATGTCTATGTGGATAAGGATGCAGATGAAGACAAGGCTCTGTCTATCATCAACAATGCCAAAACCAGTCGTCCTTCTGTTTGTAATGCCATGGAGGTTCTGCTGGTTCATGAAGACAAGGCAGCAAGCTTCCTTCCTCGCTTGGAGCAAGTTCTAGTTGCAGAGCGTAAAGAAGCTGGGCTGGAACCAATTCAATTCCGACTTGATAGCAAAGCAAGCCAGTTTGTTTCTGGTCAAGCGGCTGAAGCTCAAGACTTTGACACCGAGTTTTTAGACTATGTATTAGCTGTTAAGGTTGTGAGCAGTTTAGAAGAAGCGGTTGCCCATATTGAAGCCCACAGTACCCATCATTCGGATGCCATTGTGACGGAAAATGCTGAAGCTGCAGCTTACTTTACAGATCAAGTGGACTCTGCAGCGGTTTATGTCAATGCCTCAACTCGTTTCACCGATGGTGGACAATTTGGTCTTGGTTGTGAAATGGGGATTTCTACTCAGAAATTGCACGCGCGTGGTCCAATGGGCTTGAAGGAGTTGACTAGCTACAAGTATGTGGTTACTGGTGACGGACAGATAAGGGAGTAAGAGATGAAGATTGGATTTATCGGTTTGGGGAATATGGGGGCTAGTCTGGCCAAGGCTGTTTTGAAGGCCAAGACGGGTGATGACCTTCTTCTTGCCAATCGCAGTCAAGCCAAGATGGATGCTTTCATTGCCGACTTTGGCGGTCAAGCTTCTAGCAGTGAAGAAATCTTTGCAGAAGCAGATGTGATTTTTCTAGGTGTTAAGCCAGCTCAGTTCTCAGACTTACTTTCTCAATATCAGACCATTCTTGAAAAACGAGAGAGTCTTCTTTTGATTTCCATGGCAGCTGGATTGACTTTAGAAAAACTAGCAAGTCTTATCCCAAGTCAACACCGAATTATTCGTATGATGCCAAATACCCCTGCTTCTATCGGACAAGGAGTGATTAGTTATGCCTTGTCTTCTAATTGCAGGGCTGAGGACAGTGAGCTCTTTTGTCAGTTATTAGCAAATGCTGGCCTCTTGGTTGAACTAGGAGAAGGCTTAATCGATGCTGCGACAGGGCTTGCAGGCTGTGGGCCAGCCTTTGTCTATCTCTTTATTGAGGCCTTGGCAGATGCAGGTGTTCAGACTGGATTGCCACGAGAGACAGCTTTGAAAATGGCTGCTCAAACTGTGGTAGGAGCTGGTCAATTGATCCTAGAAAGCCAAGAGCATCCTGGAGTATTGAAAGACCAAGTCTGCAGCCCAGGAGGTTCGACTATTGCTGGTGTAGCGAGCTTAGAAGCGCATGCTTTTAGAGGAACAGTCATGGATGCAGTTCATCAAGCATACAAACGAACACAAGAACTAGGTAAATAAGAGGTAGCTTTGTCTGCCTCTTTTATGGTGGTTGAAATGAGAAGACAAAAAGATTGTCACAAACCTCCATTTTTTTGATAGAATAGAAGTAGTAAAAAAGAAATGAGTTAGACATGTCAAAAGGATTTTTAGTCTCTCTTGAGGGACCAGAGGGAGCAGGCAAGACCAGTGTTTTAGAGGCTCTGCTACCAATTTTAGAGGAAAAAGGAGTAGAAGTGCTGACGACCCGTGAACCAGGCGGAGTCTTGATTGGGGAGAAGATTCGGGAAGTAATTTTGGACCCAAGTCATACTCAGATGGATGCGAAGACAGAACTTCTTCTCTATATCGCCAGTCGCAGACAGCACTTGGTGGAAAAAGTTCTTCCAGCACTTGAAGCTGGCAAGTTGGTCATTATGGACCGCTTCATCGATAGTTCCGTTGCCTATCAGGGATTTGGTCGTGGCTTGGATATTGACGCCATTGACTGGCTCAATCAGTTTGCGACAGACGGCCTTAAACCCGATTTGACACTCTATTTTGACATCGAGGTGGAAGAAGGACTGGCTCGCATTGCTGCTAATAGCAATCGTGAGGTCAATCGTTTGGACTTGGAAGGTTTGGACTTGCATAAAAAAGTCCGTCAAGGTTACCTTTCTCTTCTGGATAAAGAAGGAAGTCGTATTGTCAAGATTGATGCGAGTCTTCCATTGGAGGAGGTTGTGGAAACCACAAAGGCTGTCTTGTTTGATAGAATGGGATTAGCTAAATGAAACAAGATCAACTAAAGGCCTGGCAGCCAGATCAGTTTGACCACTTTGTCCGTATCCTAGAACAAGACCAGCTCAATCATGCCTACCTCTTTTCAGGTTTCTTTGGAAGCTTGGAAATGGCGCAGTTTTTGGCTAAGAGCCTTTTTTGTACAGATAAAGTAGGTGTTTTACCATGTGAGAAATGCCGAAATTGTAAGCTGATTGAACTGGGAGAATTTCCCGATGTCACTTTGATTAAGCCAGTCAATCAGGTCATTAAGACAGAACGGATTCGAGAATTGGTGGGCCAGTTTTCCCAAGCAGGGATTGAAAACCAACAACAGGTCTTTATTATCGAGCAAGCTGAGAAAATGCATCCTAATGCAGCCAATTCTCTGCTCAAGGTCATCGAAGAACCCCAGAGTGAGGTTTATATTTTCTTCTTGACCAGCGATGAGGAAAAGATTTTACCAACAATCCGCAGTCGAACCCAGATTTTCCATTTTAAAAAGCAGGAAGAACAACTCATCTTGCTCTTAGAACAACTGGGACTGGTTAAGAAAAAAGCGACTCTTTTAGCTCAGTTTAGTCAATCGCGAGCTGAAGCAGAAAAGTTGGCTAATCAGGCAAGTTTTTGGACCTTGGTCGATGAAAGTGAACGCCTGCTGACTTGGTTAGTAGCTAAGAAAAAAGAAAGCTATTTGCAAGTTGCCAAACTAGCTAGCTTGGGAGATGACAAGGAAAAACAAGATCAGGTTTTACGGATTCTCGAAGTCCTCTGTGGGCAAGATATCTTGCAAACAAGAGTACGGGTGATTCTACAAGATTTGTTAGAAGCTAGAAAAATGTGGCAAGCCAATGTCAGCTTTCAAAATGCCATGGAATATCTGGTCTTGAAAGAAATGTAAATTCAAAAATGAACGATAAAGAAAGGAAAGAGCTGGTTTATGGACAAAAAAGAATTATTTGACGCGCTGGATGATTTTTCCCAACAGTTATTGGTGACCTTGGCCGATGTGGAAGCCATCAAGAAAAATCTTAAGAGCCTGGTAGAGGAAAATACAGCTCTTCGCTTGGAAAATAGTAAGTTGCGCGAACGCTTGGGTGAGGTGGAAGCAGATGCCCCTGTCAAGGCCAAGCATGTTCG
>CABTAV010000010.1:0-21626 GCA_902482895.1 uncultured Streptococcus sp.
TGCCCCTGAAATCAATAAGGAGAATGAAGAAAAATGAACATCTATGATCAACTACAAGCTGTAGAAGACCGTTATGAAGAATTAGGAGAGTTGCTGAGTGACCCGGATGTGGTCTCTGACACCAAACGTTTTATGGAGCTTTCAAAAGAAGAAGCTTCAACTCGTGACACAGTAACAGCCTACCGTGAGTACAAACAAGTCCTTCAAAACATCGTTGACGCTGAAGAAATGATTAAGGAATCAGGCGGAGACGCTGACTTGGAAGAAATGGCAAAGCAAGAACTCAAAGATGCCAAGGCTGAAAAAGAAGAATACGAAGAAAAACTGAAAATCTTGCTCCTTCCAAAAGATCCAAACGATGACAAGAATATCATCCTTGAAATCCGTGGCGCTGCTGGTGGAGACGAAGCAGCACTTTTCGCAGGTGACCTCCTAACCATGTACCAAAAATATGCGGAAGCCCAAGGCTGGCGCTTTGAAATCATGGAAGCCTCTATGAATGGTGTCGGTGGTTTCAAAGAAGTCGTTGCCATGGTTTCAGGTCAGTCTGTTTACTCTAAGCTTAAGTACGAATCAGGTGCCCACCGTGTGCAGCGTGTTCCTGTGACAGAAAGCCAAGGCCGTGTTCATACTTCGACAGCGACAGTTCTTGTTATGCCAGAAGTTGAAGAGGTTGAATACGACATTGATCCAAAAGACCTTCGTGTCGACATCTATCATGCCTCTGGTGCTGGTGGACAGAACGTCAATAAGGTTGCGACTGCCGTTCGTATCGTTCACTTGCCAACCAATATCAAGGTTGAGATGCAGGAAGAACGTACTCAGCAGAAGAACCGTGAGAAAGCCATGAAAATCATCCGTGCGCGTGTTGCTGACCACTTTGCTCAGATTGCACAAGACGAACAAGACGCTGAGCGTAAGTCAACGATTGGTACTGGGGACCGTTCAGAACGGATTCGTACTTATAACTTCCCACAAAACCGTGTCACAGACCACCGTATTGGATTGACCCTCCAAAAACTAGATACGATTTTATCTGGTAAATTGGACGAAGTTGTGGATGCCTTGGTGCTCTATGACCAAACGCAAAAATTAGAAGAATTAAATAAATAATGAAATTAGCTCAATTATTTTCAGATTTTGAAGAAGAGTTGATAAGACAAGGAGAGGAAGCTGAAAGCCTCTCTTTTGTCTATCGTAGTCTGAAAAATCTATCTTTTACGGACTTTGTTTTTGTCCTCCAGCAGGAAGTGACGGAAGAGGAAGAAGTACTTGTAAACGGAATTTTCCAACAGTTAGCAGCTCATAAACCGGCACAGTATATCATTGGACAGGCAGATTTCTTTGGAATGCAGTTAAAAGTGGATGAGCGAGTTTTGATTCCTCGTCCAGAGACAGAGGAGTTGATTGAGCTTATCCTGGCTGAAAATCCTGAGACGAATCTTTCAGTTCTGGATATTGGAACAGGTAGTGGAGCTATCGCTCTTGCCCTAGCAAAAAACAGACAAGATTGGTCAGTGACAGCAGCAGATATTTCCCAAGATGCTTTAGATGTAGCTAGCGAAAATGCTAAAAATCAAAATCTTCAAATATTTTTAAAAAAATCTGACTGTTTTACAGAAATTTCTGAAAAATATGATATAATTGTTTCCAATCCACCCTATATCTCTCGTGAAGATGAGTCAGAGGTCGGCTTGAATGTTTTGCATTCGGAGCCTCATCTAGCTCTCTTTGCAGACGAGGATGGCCTAGCTATTTACCGTAGAATTGCGGAAGATGCAACAGACTATCTCAAAGATGGTGGTAAGATTTACCTTGAAATTGGATACAAGCAAGGTCAAAGTGTTCCTGAACTTTTTAGGAAACATCTTCCTGAAAAGCGAGTTCGAACACTCAAGGACCAATTTGGTCAAGATAGGATGGTCGTGGTTGATGATGGACAGGATTAAACAAGAGTTGGAAAAGGGTGGAGCTGTCGTTCTACCTACAGAGACAGTTTACGGTCTCTTTGCCAAGGCTTTAGACGAAAAAGCAGTTGATCATGTTTACCAACTCAAACGTCGCCCTAGAGAAAAGGCACTTAATCTCAATATCGCCTCTCTAGAGGACATCTTGCATTTTTCAAAGAATCAGCCAACTTATCTACAAAAACTTGTAGAGACCTTTTTACCAGGTCCCTTGACCATTATCCTTGAAGCCAATGACCGAGTTCCCTATTGGGTCAATTCTGGTCTTTCAACGGTGGGCTTTCGGATGCCGAGTCACCCCATCACGCTTGATTTGATTAGAGAGACGGGGCCCTTGATTGGACCGTCTGCCAATATTTCAGGTCAGGCAAGTGGGGTAACCTTTGAACAAATTCTGAAGGATTTTGACCAAGAGGTTTTGGGGCTAGAAGACGATGCTTTTTTAACTGGACAGGATTCAACTATTTTGGATTTGTCTGGAGACAAGGTGAAAATCTTACGACAAGGAACCATTAAGCGAGAAGATATTCTTGCTCAGTTGCCAGAGATTTCTTTTGAGGAGGAATGAGATGCTAAGAGATTTGCAAGAAACAGATGTGAAAGCTATATGTGACATCAACCAAGAGGCTTTGAGCTATTCTTTTAGTCAAGAGGAGACAGCTAGTCAACTAGATAGACTGTCTCAGGATTCCCATCATTTCCTACTTGGCTATGAGGATGAAGCTAGTCATGCCTTGCTTGGATATGTACACGCTGAGGTCTATGAATCACTTTATTCTAAAGCAGGATTTAACATCTTAGGCTTAGCAGTTTCACCTCAAGGTCAAGGTCAAGGTATTGGTAAAAGCTTACTACAAGGGTTGGAGCAAGAAGCAAAAAGACGCGGTTATGGGTTTATCCGCTTGAACTCTGCCGATCATCGTCTGGGTGCTCATGCATTTTATGAAAAAGTTGGTTATACTTGTGATAAAATGCAAAAACGGTTTATTCGCATCTTTTAGTTTCTTTTCTTATTACAAAACCAAACTAAAGGACCAGTCACACAATAAAAGGAGAAGATCTATGATTTTTGACAAAGATGATTTTAAAGCATACGATGCTGATCTCTGGAATGCTATTGCCAAAGAAGAAGAACGCCAACAAAACAACATTGAGTTGATTGCTTCGGAAAACGTAGTTTCCAAGGCTGTTATGGCAGCTCAAGGGTCTATCTTGACGAATAAATACGCCGAAGGCTACCCAGGACGCCGTTATTATGGTGGAACAGATGTAGTAGACGTGGTAGAATCTCTAGCCATTGAACGCGCAAAAGAAATTTTCGGTGCAAAATTTGCCAATGTCCAACCACACTCAGGAAGTCAAGCCAACTGTGCGGCTTACATGGCCTTGATTGAGCCAGGTGATACCGTTATGGGAATGGATTTGGCAGCAGGTGGTCATTTGACTCATGGGGCTCCTGTTAGCTTCTCAGGTCAAACCTACAACTTTGTTTCTTATAGTGTGGACCCTGAAACGGAACTCTTGGATTTTGATGCTATTTTGAAACAAGCGCAAGAAGTAAAACCAAAACTCATCGTAGCAGGTGCTTCAGCCTATTCTCAAATTATCGACTTTTCAAAATTCCGTGAAATTGCTGATGCTGTTGGAGCTAAGCTCATGGTAGATATGGCTCATATCGCTGGTTTGGTGGCAGCTGGTCTACACCCAAGCCCAGTGCCATACGCTCACATCACTACAACAACAACCCACAAAACCCTTCGTGGTCCTCGTGGTGGTTTGATTTTAACCAATGATGAAGATCTAGCTAAGAAAATCAACTCAGCTATTTTCCCTGGTATTCAGGGAGGTCCTTTGGAACATGTTGTGGCTGCGAAGGCTGTTTCCTTCAAAGAAGTTTTGGATCCAGCTTTCAAGGAATATGCTGCCAATGTTATCAAAAATAGCAAGGCTATGGCAGATGTCTTCTTGCAAGACCCTGATTTCCGTATTATCTCTGGTGGGACTGAAAACCATCTCTTCCTAGTTGATGTAACCAAGGTTGTAGAAAACGGAAAAGTAGCTCAAAACTTACTGGATGAAGTTAATATTACCCTAAATAAAAACTCAATCCCATACGAAACCTTGTCACCATTCAAGACAAGTGGGATTCGTATCGGATCTGCAGCTATCACTGCACGTGGATTTGGTGAAGAAGAAAGTCGCAAAGTGGCTGAATTGATTATTAAAACCCTTAAGAATGCAGAAAATGAAGCTGTCTTAGAAGAAGTGAGAAGCGATGTCAAAGCATTGACAGATGCCTTCCCATTATACGAGGACTAAAATTTTTATGGACCTTTATATTAAGAAAGCTATTATCCATCAGTTTAGTCCGGATGATACCGAGCTGTTTCTAGCGGATAAGTTTCTCAATATCACTCCAAAAATCGAAGAATACCTGCGTAAAAAAATTGAACGTGTGTATTCAGATGAAGCCAAGACTGGGATTTTCGAAGAAGAAAATCCCTTCTTCAATCACATCACAGACGATTTGTTGGAGACATCAGTAACACTGGCTAATCTCTGGAAAGAAGAGTTCAGTATTTCTGAAAATCTCAAGACCAATGACCTGATTTTTGTGCAATTTTCTAAAGAAGGCGTGGAGCACTTCGCTTTCTTGCGAATTGCCCTGCGAGAGACCTTGACTCACCTCGGAGGAGAGGTTGATAATCCAATCAAGCTGACTCAGAATAACCTTCCTGGATTTGGAACAGGGGCTGATGAGGCCTTGGTGGTTAATCTTCAGAGCCGCAAGTACCATCTGATTGAAAAACGCATCAAGTACAACGGGACTTTTTTGAACTATTTTTCAGAAAATCTTCTTGCTGTCGCTCCTAAGATTTCTCCTAAGAAATCTATCAAAGAACTGGAAAAAACAGCCCAGAGAATTGCTGAAACCTTTAACACAGACGATTTTCAATTTCAATCCAAGGTTAAATCTGCTATTTTTAACAATCTGGAAGAAAGCAATGAATTGTCGCCTGAGAAATTGGCTAATGACCTTTTTGACAACAATCTGACGGCTCGATTGAGCTTTATTGACCAAGTCAAAGAAGCTGTACCAGAGCCTATTCAATTTGATGAAATTGATGCCAGTCGCCAATTAAAGAAATTTGAAAACCAAAAACTCTCCTTGTCAAATGGAATTGAGCTCATCGTTCCCAATAACGTCTATCAAGATGCTGAGTCTGTTGAGTTTATTCAAAATGACAATGGAACTTACTCTATCTTAATCAAAAATATCGAGGATATTCAAAGTAAATAATGTTTAAACGAATTCGAAGAGTGCTTGTACTAGCAGTCTTCCTTTTTGCTGGCTATAAAGCTTACCGCGTTCATCAAGATGTCAAGCAAGTCATGACCTATCAACCCATGGTGCGCGAAATCTTGAGTGAAAAAGACACCCCAGCAAACGAAGAGCTCGTGCTCGCTATGATTTATACTGAAACAAAAGGAAAAGAAGGCGACGTCATGCAATCTAGTGAGTCTGCAAGTGGTTCGACCAATACCATCAATGATAATGCGTCTAGCATTCGGCAAGGCGTTCAAACTCTGACAGACAATCTCTATCTGGCTCAGAATAAAGGTGTTGATGTCTGGACGGCTGTGCAAGCCTATAATTTTGGACCTGCCTATATTGATTATATCGCCCAAAATGGCAAGGAAAATACCTTGGCTTTGGCCAAACAGTACTCTCGTGATACTGTTGCTCCCTTGCTTGGCAATACAACTGGAAAGACTTATAGTTATATCCATCCCATTTCTATCTTTCACGGTGCTGAACTTTACGTAAATGGGGGGAACTATTACTATTCTAGACAGGTGCAACTCAACCTTTACATCATCAAATGTTTCACTCTCTTTTCGACATCTGGCTAGACCAGGTGTTTTTGTTATAAGTTTTCTTTAAGATAGATATATTACTCTAGAAAGGTAAAGGAGGAAATTCCCTATGAGAAAGAAACTCTTTCTGACCAGTGCTGCGGTCTTGTGGGCAGTAACAGCTATGAATAGCGCCCATGCAGCAACAGATGTTCAAAAAGTCATCGATGAAACCTATGTCCAACCTGAATATGTCCTAGGTTCATCATTGTCTGACGACCAAAAAAATCAAACCCTTAAAAAACTGGGATACAATGCCTCAACAGACACCAAAGAACTCAAGACCATGACACCTGATGTCTATTCTAAGATTATGAATGTTGCCAATGACTCTAGTTTACAATTGTATTCATCAGCCAAGATTCAAAAGCTAGGTGACAAATCGCCACTTGAGGTCAAGATTGAAACACCAGAAAACATCACTAAGGTGACTCAGGATATGTACCGAAATGCAGCCGTAACTTTGGGTGTGGAACACGCCAAAATCACTGTAGCAGCACCTATTCCCGTTACAGGTGAGAGTGCCTTAGCTGGGATTTACTATTCGCTAGAAGCTAATGGAGCCAAGGTGCCGCAAGCCAACAAAGATTTGGCTCAAGAAGAGTTGAAGGCTTTGTCCGATATCAATGCTGAAAACAAGGACAAGTCAGGCTATGATGCTAATAAATTAAATGTTGCCCTAGCCGATATCAAGTCAGGAATCGCCAAAGCTAAAGAAAGCAAGGGAAATCTGACGGAGGAAGATGTCCGCAAAATCGTTGAAGATACCTTAAAAAATTACAAACTAGATCAGGTTATAACAGGAAACCAGATTAATATCATCATCAATTTTGCTTTGAATCTCTCAAAAAGTGATATCCTCAGCAATGCAGACTTCACTAAAACCTTGAATGACCTTAAACAAAGTATTGTTTCACAAGCTGGCGACAGTTTTAAAAATATCAACCTTAACTTTGATGCCGATAAGGCGCTAGAGGACAGTGGTAACTTCTTAAGTTCCCTCTGGCAAGCCATTGTCAACTTCTTCAAGAGTTTTGGTTCTTAAGAAATTTCATGGTATAATAGATGGTAACCGTAACGTTGCCGTCTTTTTTGTCGGCCAATAGAAAGAGAAGAGAATGTTAAAGAAAAATGATATTGTAGAAGTTGAAATTGTTGACTTGACCCATGAAGGTGCAGGAGTTGCCAAGGTAGATGGTTTGGTCTTTTTTGTAGAGAATGCTTTACCGAGTGAAAAAATCCTTATGCGTGTCCTCAAGGTTAATAAAAAGATTGGTTTTGGTAAAATTGAAGAATACCTTGTCCAGTCGCCACACCGTAATCAAGATCTAGATTTGGCTTACCTGCGTTCAGGAATTGCGGATCTAGGTCATCTTGCCTATCCAGAACAGCTCAAGTTTAAAACCAAGCAAGTCAAAGACAGTCTCTACAAGATTGCTGGCATTGCAAATGTAGAGGTTGCTGAAACGCTTGGCATGGAAAATCCAGTTAAGTATCGCAACAAGGCGCAGGTGCCTGTTCGTCGAGTGAATGGTGTCTTGGAAACTGGCTTTTTCCGTAAGAATTCCCATGACCTCATGCCTCTAGAAGATTTCTTTATCCAAGATCCTGTGATTGATGAGGTAGTTGTAGCCCTACGCGACTTGCTCCGTCGTTATGATTTGAAACCTTATGATGAAAAGGAACAAGCTGGCTTGATTCGAAATCTTGTGGTCCGTCGTGGACACTATTCTGGACAAATCATGGTTATTTTGGTTACAACTCGTCCTAAAATTTTCCGTGTGGAGCAATTGATTGAACAAATCATCAAGCAGTTCCCAGAGATTGTGTCTGTTATGCAAAATATCAATGACCAGAATACCAATGCGATTTTTGGTAAGGATTGGCGCACCCTTTATGGACAAGACTTTATCACTGACCAGATGTTGGGAAATGACTACCAAATCGCTGGACCAGCTTTTTACCAAGTCAATACTCAAATGGCTGAAAAACTTTATCAAACAGCTATTGACTTTGCTGCATTAAAAGAAGATGATGTGGTCATTGATGCCTATTCTGGTATCGGGACGATTGGCCTCTCTGTTGCGAAACACGTCAAGGAAGTCTATGGTGTTGAAGTGATTCCAGAAGCAGTTGAAAATAGCAAGAAGAATGCTCAGCTGAACAATATCTCAAATGCCCACTATGTCTGTGACACAGCTGAAAATGCAATGAAAATTTGGCTCCAGGAAGGCATTCAACCAACTGCCATTCTTGTTGATCCACCACGTAAGGGCTTGACCGAAAGCTTCATCAAAGCAAGCGCTCAAACAGGAGCAGACCGCATCGCTTATATTTCTTGTAATGTCGCAACCATGGCGCGTGATATCAAACTCTACCGAGAATTGGGATATGAATTGAAGAAAGTCCAGCCAGTTGATCTGTTTCCTCAAACGCATCACGTGGAGTGTGTAGTGTTGCTACAATGAAAAAAAGGGTGAAAATCCTTGATTTTAAGCTATTTTACAAGCATTTTGTCTTTGTAGATAAAGGCAATTTTGACGTCAAAAAAGTCCTAAAAAGGCACATAGATGTATATGTATTTGTAGATGTCGTTTGCGCATCGGAAAAATGAATACAACAATAAATATTTATCTAAAGAGAGAACAGTTGAATATTGTTCTCCTTTTTTTATTTTCAGGAGGGAAAATGAATGGCGTAAAATTATAGTAAATAACAAGAAACTTGACATTATGAGTTGAGTACATTATAATAGAAATACATACCGATAGTATGATAGAAAGGAACTAAAATGGCAAGGAATAGAAACTCACATGAAACTAGAAAAAAAATACTAGAGGTCTCAAAAAATTTATTTTTAGAAAAAGGATTTGACAATACGTCAATACAAGATATCATAGATGGCTTAGGTGGATTAACAAAAGGTGTTATCTATCATCATTTTGAGTCTAAATATGATATACTGCAAACAATCATTAGCGAAAACAATCAAGAAATTTTAAATTACAATTGGAGAGGAGATACTGCATTAGAAAAGATACAAAATTCTTTGATGGACTCTTTCTCTAATTTTGAACACCAAAGGCTCGTTTACTCTGCCTCAATCATGCTAAGAAGTCCACGTTTGTTAGGAGAGCAGTATCTAGGTCTATTTTCTGATTTTTTACCCGAAATTAGAGAAAAAGTTTACGAAGGAGTTGAAGATGGGTCTATTAAAACAGAATATCCAGAAGAGCTAGCAGATTTAATTGTTTTAACCCTAAATATTTGGATTGGTTTCCAAATTTCCGTTTTTTCATTAGTAGAATTAAAGCGCAAAATGAATTTCATTAAACTTACTTTTGAAGGTCTAGGGGTACAGTTAATTTCTGATGAAATGATGGAAGTAATTTTCCAATTATTTGATCACTTAAAAGGTGTCAAATAAATTATAAGTATTGATATTTTAAAAAATACCATACTCTAGATATGGTATTAAGAATTCCATTATACATACCTTTAGTATGTTTGTTTTTTTGAATTTTAACATACCAGAAGTATGTAAGGTGCTTTTTGAATATTGTAATTAATATTAACAAAATTTTTTGGAGGAAAGAATCTATGTTGTCGCTTATTAAAATTGAATTAAATAAAGTTTCAAAATCAAAATTATTTTTTGCTTGGTTGGGTACTCTATTGATAATATTAGGTATTACAGGAATCATAATCATGGGGTTAGGTACTGATAATAAACTGGGAGATTTTGTTGGACAGAGTGCCAATAATATTAAAATTACTGATAAATGGGGAAGTTGGGCAATTGTAGCATCATTGTTTGGATCTTTATTTACAAAATCAGCATTTTTGATTTTTGAATCTTATTTATTGTCTACGATTATTATTGATGAATTTAAACGAAGAACAATTTTTCAGCTGTTTTCCTACCCTGTTTCTAAAATAAAGTTACTATGGGGAAAAGTGCTTACAGTAATTCTGATATCATTTATTGCTCATTTTACTGCACATTTAGTTATTCAATTATTAATTAAATTAGTAGCAGTTTTAACTGAATCAAATTATATCCCAGTAGCTAATCAAATGATTAACTTAGCTGGAATTACGTTTGGAACGGTATTAATCGGAATACTACCATTTGTTTTAGGTATGATTAAGCATTCAACAGCTATAACAATGCTTTTAGGACTTGGTTTAGCAGCATTACTTTCAAATGTAAGTCCAGGCAGTTTAACGAATAATTTTGTTGATAACTTATTCTTCTTAATATTTGCTAGTTTCATAAGTTTAATGATTGTTTCGTTTTCAATTTATACTATTTCAAAATCAGATATTAATATCAAGTAGTATAGCTAAATTTAATGGAAGGAAAGTGCTAATTTTGTGATGATTTATTTAAACGAAGAGACTGTATAAGTTAGTATTTATGCTCCTGAAGAAAAATTCTTGCATTTAAAGCTAGATATAGAAAGAGAGATAGAAATGAGAAATATTGTTGAAGTAAAAGAAGTTTTTAAAACAATTGATAAAGAAGAAATTTTAAGTGGTATCAACCTTCAAATTGCTGAAGGAGAAATCTATGGTTTTTTAGGACCGAATGGTGCTGGAAAAACAACGTTAATGAAATGTATGTTATCCTTATCAACTGTTACATCTGGTAGTATTGAAATCTTTGGAAAAAATTTACAAGATCATAGAGAGGAGATTCTAAGTCAAATTGGAAGTATTATTGAATCACCAATTTTTTATGATAATTGCACTGCAAAAGAAATTTTGGAAATTCACGCTCAGTATATGGGAAAAAATATTATTGAATCAGATATAATAAGAGCCTTAAGGATGGTCGGATTAAAAAATACGACTAAAAAAGTAAAAGAGTTTTCGTTAGGAATGAGACAGAGACTTGGTTTAGCTCGGGCTTTCCTAACAAAACCTAAATTGTTAATTTTAGATGAACCAATCAATGGTTTAGATCCAATAGGAATTCAAGAAATTCGGAATCTTTTGTTGTCTCTTTCTAAGGAATGTGGTGTTACAATATTCATCTCAAGTCATATTTTATCGGAAATTTCACAGATAGCAGATAAGATTGGTGTTATCAAAAATGGAGAAATGCTAGAACAGGTCTCTATGAGAGAGCTTAGGAGAGGGAATATTGACTTAGAAGAATATTTTATGTCACATTTTCTAAATGAAATTTAAGAATTATGAGGTAGATTAGGAATGAAACAATTGACAAAGTACCATAAGAAATCTTTTTATACTTTCATGATTTTTAATATACTAGTTCCTTTAACTAATATTGCTTTTGCTTATTCTATTAAAATTATAATTGATAGTGGTATGTACCAAAATGAAGATGCCTTAACTCAAGCGGTACTAGTAGGAGCTAGTGTTATTTTCATCTATGCAGGACTGAACTTTATATCTCTTCGATTGAGAAATAAACTTGTTAGGCAAATCATGTCAAGATACAAAAACAAGGTGTTCCAATCTATTTTAGATAGTGATTATAGAGACTTTTCTAAAGAAAAATCAGGGAAGTTTATTTCTGTATTAACCGAAAATATGAAGAAAATTGAGCAAGATTATCTACACCAGTATTTTAATATTTCAAAAAATATTTCCTTAATGATTTTCTCACTAGTAGCCATGTTTATAGGTAATTGGTTTTTGACCTTATTAGTTATCATTGCTAGCATTATTCCTATGATGATTTCAGGATTTATTGGACAAAAATCAGCCTCTCTACAAAATAGTTCTATGATAGCCGATCAGAAATATTTAGCTAAGGTTAAAGATATTTTAGCAGGGTTTCTCGTTATAAAAAGTTTTAATGTGAAAGATGCTATCCGTCAAGATTACAAAAACGAAAGTGAAAAATTGGATGAGATATATTTCGTCAAAGGGAAATTTGATGTTTTATCTAATGTTATTTCTCAACTTTCAGGGATGATTGTTTTTTTAGTAGCCTTTGGTGGAGGAATGTATCTGGTCTTCGGTGGGCATACCACAATTGGGAGTGTTACAGCTATTGTTCAACTAGTCAATTTTGTAGTAATGCCACTAAATGAAATTGGTATGGGAATGAGTAAATTCCGCGAAGGTCAGGCTACACTGAATTCATTTGAGGTAAAAGATGTAATCGAACTTCAAACTGGTAAAACGAAAGAATATTTTGATGATGTCATTTCTTTTTCAAATGTAGATTTTTCCTACCCTAATGCTGAGGAAAAGATTTTTAATCATTTATCTTTGCAGATCAAAAAGGGGGAAAAAATTGCAATAGTAGGTATGTCAGGTAGTGGAAAATCAACTTTACTCAATCTATTACTGCGTTTCTATGATGTAACAAGTGGGTATATCTCAATTGATAATCAAGATTTGCAAGCTATTTCAGCAGAGAGCCTTTATAACTTAATGACTATTGTTCAGCAAGATGTTTATATCTTTGATGATACTTTAAAAGCAAATATTACCCTTAGTCAATCCTTTTCTGAAGATGATATAAAAAAAGCTGTACAGCAGTCTGGCTTAGAAAGTTATATTTTAGAAAATGAATTAGGTCTACAAACTTTATGTGGCGAGAATGGATCAAATCTATCTGGGGGAGAAAGACAGAGACTTAGTATTGCGCGTGCTTTAATTCGAAAAACACCAATCTTATTATTAGATGAGGCTACCTCGTCTTTAGATAATAAAGTTACTACTGAAATTGAAAATTCAATTTTAGAAATTCAAGATTTGACGGTTCTTGTTGTTACACATAAGTTAAATAAGAGCATGTTGAAAAAATACAATAGAATTCTTTTTATGAAAAATGGAGTTATTGTTGAAGATGGTTCTTTTGATAACTTGATGGATAGGAAAGGTGAATTTTATAAATTGGTTGAGTTGAGTGTGTAATTCTCTTTCGTTTTATAGTATAATTCTATAAAACACTCTATTACTTTCGTTTTATAATATAGATGTTGACTAGTACCACATATTGAGGCGGTATCACTGCTTGTACAAGCTGAGGCATCAGCGAAGTAGAAGTAAATGATCTCCCATGCGATAGGACTCGTAGAATGAGGAGGGAACCGACGAAATGATACGGTAAGTCCGAGCCGTTGAGTGCGTGGCTCTGCTCTTCTGATCTGAGACAGCGAAAAGTAGAAGGGGATGGTATTGGTATCAATCAATGAGTAACAAAGTATCAGCATGATTCGAAACATTTGCTTGTAATTTGCGGAGGAACATCAATATGGATGGAATAACAAATGATTCTATAAAAACGGCTAAACTAATGAAACAATTATGGCCCCAATTGACCGATAAAGAAGCTATTGATGAAGTAAAAAGATATACGAATGACAAAAATACTGCAATCTTTACTAAAGTTGAAGGTGACACAATTGTAGGTCTAGCATTATGTTCACTCAGATTTGATTATGTTGAAGGTTGTAAATATAGTCCTGTTGGATTCTTAGAAGGGATTATTGTCGACGAGGAATATCGTTTAAAGGATATTGCTAAAAATCTCTGTACAAAATGTGAGGAATGGGCGAAAAATAAAGGATGTAAGGAATTTGCAAGTGACTGTACTTTAACGAATACCGATTCTATAAGATTTCATCTCAATATTGGATTTCAGGAGGCAAATAGAATTATTCATTTTAAGAAGAAATTATAATTTCAGAACGTGGTCAACATTTATGTATCTTTAGAAAGTGTGAAAGATTGGACGAACAAATTTTTTTGATGGGTGGAAATCTGCTGATTAAAAACCATACGATTGTTAATAAAATTGTATCATCAAGGAAGATCGAAAGAATTGTTATTTTTACAGTTTTTCGAGATAATTGGCAACCCTATATGAAAAAGTATACGGAAGTTTTCCAAAGTCATTTCCTAATCTAAACACTGATTACTTACTTTTGGACACTGAGCAGATTGATTTTGATAGCTATTTAGATGCTGATCTCATCATCATCGGTGGGGGAAATACGGAAAAGTATTTAGCTACTTACGTAAATCAGCAGTTCAAAAATTATATCGATCGTATGCTGAATAAAGGGGCGAAAGTTATGGGATTTTCTGCAGGAGCCCTATTATTAAAAGAAAAAGTCTATGTTTCACCTAATGACAATTCAGATCATCAGATAAAGATAAAAAATGGATTAGGACTATTTAGTCAGTTTTTAATTAGTGTCCATTATGATTCATGGAATGATAAAGCTAATAAAGATAGCGCTGAAAAACTTGTTAATGTTCCCATAATTCCACTAAATGACCATTCCTGTCTTGTCTTGGATAAATCTGGGAACATTATTGATAAAATTGACTAGTTTTAATCATACGAATCTGAATCTACGAAACTAAAGTATTGATGAAATGAATAATGAAAAGCCTTGATTGTGAACTGCACCCCAAAAGTTAGACAGAAAAAATCTAACTTTTGGGGTGCTTTTATTATGAAATTAACTTATGATGATAAAGTTCAGATCTATGAACTTAGAAAACAAGGATATAGCTTAGAGAAGCTTTCAAATAAATTTGGGATAAACAATTCTAATATTAGGTACATGATTAAATTGATTGATCGTTACGGAATAGAGTTCGTCAAAAAAGGGAAAAATCGTTACTATTCTCCTGAATTAAAACAAGAAATGATTGATAAAGTCCTACATGAAAACTGGTCTCAAGATAGAGTTTCTCTCGAATATGCTCTCCCAAATCGTGGTATGCTTCCAAATTGGATGGCACAATACAAGAAAAACGGGTATACTATTGTTGAGAAAACAAAAGGGAGACCATCTAAAATGGGACGTAAACCAAAGAAGAAACCCGAAGAGATGACAGAGTTAGAACGACTTCAAGCAGAAAACGAGTATCTGAGAGCGGAGAATGCTGTCCTAAAAAAGTTGAGAGAACTCCGCTTGAAGGAGGAAAAAGAGAAAGAAGAAAGACAGAAATTGTTCAAGAATTAATGACTGAGTTTTCGTTAGAGCTTCTTCTAAAAACCATTAAACTCGCTCGTTCGACCTACTACTATCATTTGAAACAGCTAGACAAACCAGATAAGGACCAAGAGCTTAAAGCTGAAATTCAATCCATCTTTATCGAACACAAGAGAAATTATGGTTATCGTCGGATTCATTTAGAACTAAGAAATCGTGGTTATCTGGTAAATCAGAAAAGAGTTCAACGCTTGATGAAAGTACTCAATTTACAAGCTAAAATGCGACAGAAACGAAAATATTCTTCTCATAAAGGAGACGTTGGCAAAAAGGCAGAGAATCTCATTCAACGCCAATTTGAAGGCTCTAAAACAATGGAAAAGTGCTACACAGATGTGACAGAATTTGCCATTCCAGCAAGTACTCAAAAGCTGTACTTATCACCAGTTTTAGATGGCTTTAATAGCGAAATTATCGCCTATAATCTTTCAACTTCACCCAACTTAGAACAAGTAAAAACAATGTTGGAACAGGCATTCACAGAGAAGCACTACGAGAATACGATTCTCCATAGTGACCAAGGCTGGCAATATCAACACGATTCTTATCATCGGTTCCTAGAGAGTAAGGGAATTCAAGCATCCATGTCACGTAAGGGGAACAGTCCAGACAATGGTATGATGGAGTCCTTCTTTGGGATTCTGAAATCGGAGATGTTTTATGGTTATGAGAAGTCGTTTCAGTCGCTTAAGCAATTGGAACAAGCCATTGTAGACTATATTGATTACTACAACAATAAACGAATTAAGGTAAAACTAAAAGGACTTAGCCCTGTACAATACAGAACTAAATCCTTTGGATAAATTAATTGTCTAAATTTTGGGGGTCAGTACAAAATAAAGCTTTTTTATTTTACACTACTTAATTCATAAAAATAATCAATCCTAAAACCCAATTAATTACGGAAACTACAATCCCTACAATAGCTATAATTTTTTCTGTTTTATAGTCTAGTCCAGATTCTTTTTGAAGTGAGTTAGCATACAATAAACTGGTAATACCTAAACCAATACCTCCCAACGGAAATAACAAACCAAGAATAATCGACAAGATACCCACAAAAAGTGGATTTTTCTTCTTTTCTTTCATGTTCTAAGAACTCCTTAAATTTTATACAAATTAATTATACTATAAAACAATAGCTTCATCCTATCATTCGACTAATTTGGAAATAAGGTTAGCTAGTCTTGACTTTCCCTTTCCAAGAATCCAAGCCATAAGAAAGGATATAAATCTCAGAAAAACCTTGTTTTTTCAAGTAAAGGGCTGCATTTGTCACACGTTGCGCGCGTTGGTTTTCGTAAAGAAGGACAGGTTTGTCTTTACGAAGGGCTGCAAGACTAGTTTTCAACTGACTTGAAGGAATATTGCGAGCCCCAAGAATATGTTTTCTGTGGAATTCTGCTGGATCACGCAAATCAATCAATTGACCCGTACGAATCAAGGCTTCAAACTCCTCATTGTCTACAATTTTAGCCGCACGGCGAATACGAAGATAGTTAAAACCCATCCACGCCAACATTGCTAGTATAAGTGCCCACAAAATCCAAGTAACCATTAGTTCTTTTCTCCATTTTTCTCAATATAATCCAATTCTACCTTGTGCTCTCTGCGAAGAACCGCTTCTGCTTCTAGATAGTCTAATTTGTCCATCAACCCTGCATCGTAAATTCGAGAGAGCTCCAACTTCATCAGTTCAATATCATATAAGCGTTTTCCCATATAAACAATAATACCAAATCGTTTGAGGAATTGCTGCACATCATAGAATGTTTTCATAAGACTCATTCTAGCAAAATTTTGTGTTTTTTTCAAGAAGAGAATCACACAAGAAGTAGCACAGAAATTAAAAAACTGCATCTTCTGCAACTTTTTAATCTGGTGGAAAATAGCCCAACTGCTCAGCGATATGAATCGCCTCCTGCCTGTTAGCCACTCCTAATTTTGAAAAGATATTGGCCAAGTGATTGGAAACTGTACGTTTACTCACATAGACCTTGTCACAGACATCATCAATGGTCAAGCCATTTCTAACCAGTTCTAGTATCTCGATTTCTCGTGGTGTTAGCACCTCTACCATCACTTCATCTGAAAAGATCTTACCTCCTAGATAAATCTTTTCCAGTTTTTTCACCAACTCATCTGGATCTATACTTTTATCTAGAAAGCCATAAGCTCCCATAGCTTTAGCTCGGTGTTCATACATCTTTTTGCTGTATCCCGTCAAAATTACAATCTTACTAGAACAACCATTGTCGATAATCTCTTGTGCCAAGGTCAGCCCATCATCTTGATACAGACTCGTCAGGTTGATATCAATCAAAATAATGTCGTAGTCATTAAAAGCAATCTCCGAAATAGTCGAAAAATTATCTACTAACTGGACCTTTTTAATGTTTTCCGATAACTCTAAAATCATCTTGATACTTTGGCTAAATAATTTATGATCATCAATTAACAAAATTTTCATAACACAACTCCTTATCAATCGGGAGAGTAATTTCTACACGAAATCTCTTATTATTTTCAAAAATCTGCATTTGACCACCTAAAACACTAATTTTATTAGACATATTTTTCAAGCCATAACCTAAGGATTTTTCTGTTTGAAGGCAGTCATTTTCAGAAATGATAAAAATAGTGTCATCATGCACATCAATCTTCAAAGAAATCCTTCCACCACTAGCGTACTTAACGGCATTGGTCGCCAATTCCTCAACCAGACGATAGGCAATTTTATCGTAAGGAGATAAAAGCCTAAAGTGGACAGGAAACTGTGTGACGACTTCATTTTCTGCGTGATAGCGCTTGACAATCCGATTAATCAGCCCTTGATACTGGATGTCTAACTGCTCGTCTGTTTCTACCATTGGCTGATAATAATCCATCCGCTCGCGAATCCGCTGAACCAACTCCTCTGTCACCAGATTGATCTGTTCACCAAAAGCTTGATTGCTACTATATTTATTGAAATTTTTTATCGCCATCACATTTTGCAGGATTTCATTGTGAAGAAATTCGGAGAACTGTTGTTCTGTGTCTTCATTTGCCAGCAGACTTTTCACCATACGGTTACGCTTTAAAAAGAGAACTTTTACATAATCCCTAGCATCTAGCATTTCAGCAGAACGAAAAAGGCGAATCAATTCTTCCGAACAAATCCCGAACAATAGTAACATGATATTCAATACCAAAAAGCTCGTGTTTAAGTCTAAATGAAAGATGATGAAAATGCCTACTAACAAAAACATAATCAGTAAAAACAAGCGTGAAAAAGCTTTTATATAGGACAACTTCAACTCTACTACCTTTTTCTGAAGAGAGTTAATAATTGTTTTGAGATGCAAAAAAGCAAGTATTCCAATAATCTCAAGATACCAGACTAGGTTCATCACTCCTGCGCCCCTCGTATTGATATACAAAAAGAAATAAGAAAGAGGCAATATTAAAGCTAATATCCACAAATTTCGTCTCTGATACTTGAGTCTACTTTTCAACTCTTTATGATATAAAATCAGTAAAATCAAGGGAACAAGGTTTAAAAAGAAAGACGCAAACAAGGACAGAAATAGAAAAATTGAAGGACTTAACAGATACGAACTAATGGTGATTAGTGTCAACACAAAGGACACACTCAACAGTTCTTCTCCTATTTTCTCACCCAGAAAGATAATAGACAGAGAACTATACACCAATAAAAAAGAGTTGAGCGGATGAAGAATATCAAAGAAGTGCAACAGGGTGCTCGCAACTCCTTGATTAAATATGGATTGCCAGCTAATAAGAAACATCATCAGAAGCAACCAAAGTTTCAACTCACTGTACCGAAAGGTCACAATATTACAAATATAACTAAATGCAATTAAAGCAATAATCAGCAATAAAACCATCTGCAAGGAAAAATCTGTCGAAAAGTCCAGAGGAATCCTATAATAAATATAAATCATTAAAGCTAGATGATTAAAAATCGTCAACCACCACAATAAAAGTGAGTTTTTCGAGAGCGATTTGACAAACTGTTTCATATGTATCCACTTCCTGAACTACTTTAATATCATTATAACACAATACCAGAATTGTCGGATAGGCAACTCTGGTATTTGACTTAATTTTCAATAATTTCCCAACTTACTCTGTAAGTCACTAGCAGGTAAAGGACAAATAGTAAGACCGCTACTCCCAGATAGGTGATATCTATAGAAATGCTGGTATTAGCGAAATTCTCAAAATAGCCCAAAAGAGCGGTACTCAAGGCAAATGCTAGCGGACCTGCGATGACCAGCGGAACCAAGAAATAACTTAGAATCTGTTGCAAAAGAATAGAGCGATTTTGCTTTCTCTTGTTCCCAAGAAGGTATAAGATTTGATAATCATTGACACTATCCAAAGCACTTGTAGAAGTTTGAAGGGACAAGATACTGAGGGAAATAATGATAAAAATAACACTGACAAAAATCATGACAAAGACAATGACGCCCATAAATCCAAGGTAAACCTCAAAAATACTTCCTTTCGTTTGATAGGTGAACGAATTCAACTCTGCTCCATCACGAGTGAAGTAGTATTTTTCAATCCACTGACTCAAGAATGTTTCTACTTCCCGTTTGTCAATGTTTTCTTTGAAATTGGCAACATAGGTCGTGTGGTCTTCCGTCAATCCAACTACTACCTTATCTGGTACAATCAAGGTTCCTGCGTCATTTAGACCTACTGAAGATAAAAAGTAAACTGTTTCAAGTGGCTTCGAAGAGGCAAGGTTGAGAGAATGACCGTTAATCATGAGGGTTTTGGTCGTTGATAGAAAGTCCTGAATCTGCTTGGCAGTTCCTTTATAATTGGCATTGACTAGAAATTGGTCTTCTGACAAGTCAACCTCTCTTTCACCTTGCAGTTTGCGGAGATGATTGTAAGCAGAAATTCCTAAAATCGGTACTTTTGATTCAGGAAGTTTCTTATCATGCTCCCAGAGATTGCTGGTATCAATCAAATCTTTATATATTACATCACTAGAATAGCTAGGATAGCTGTACTCCTCTTTGATGAAATTAAAGTCAAAGCCATCGGCTTTCAATCTGTCTTTGACAGATTCCTGAGAAAATTGAAACTCCTGACCACGATAGAGATTGACAGTTACATCATAAGGTGAGTATTTGTTCAGCTCTCGGTTCATAGTCGTATAGGCACTACCACTAAAAACTAGTAAGCTGAGAGCCAGTGTCAAAGTCAAGGATAAGACAGCCAACGTGACCGAATTACTATCAGCTTGTTTTGAAAATTGACGGATTTTAAAAGTGTTTAGTTTGTTATAGTAGGTTTGAGGCAGTTTTCTAAGGGAGACCAAGATAAAATGGCTCAAGGTATTGTAAAATAAAATCACAAAAATCACGAAGACAGATACCAGTAAGATACCCCAGCTTTTCAAGAATGATAGATGGTGATAGTCTGAAAAATAGAGAGCACCAAAAGCGATAACAGCTGTCGAAAGAATAAAGAGAAGTGCTTGAAAAACTGGCTTGCCTTTTGCCAAGACAGATTTCTTGACCCCATTTTCTTGAATGAGTGCAATGATATTTTGCTTTCTAAAGGTAAGAATGTCCATGACACCAACAATAAAACTGGTTACCAAACAGGAATAAACTAGTAAGATGACAGACTTGCTATCAAAGAAAAGCAGACTACCAAAGTAATTAGCCATGAAAAACTCAGATGCAACCTTAGCTAGAATGACCAGTAAGATCACTCCAAGCAAGAAACCTAGAATCAAGGAAAAGATATTGACCAGCATGGTTTCAAAGAACAGGGTACGGATAATCTGCTTCTTCTTCATTCCCAGCGTTGCATAAAGTCCCAGCTCTTTCTTGCGCCGTCCCAGGACAAAGTTTGTGGAATAAACGATAAGAAAGGCAATCGCTGATAGAATCAGATAGGAAAGCAAGCCCATGTACTGACTCATCACCTTCGTCAGCATTTCCTTTGCCCCTGATAAACTCTGCATCACTGGATGGCTTGGTAAAGCATTAAAAGCGTAGAGCAAGCTATAAATCAAGGTCAGACTAAAAAAATAGATGGTATAGGTCTGTAAATTTCGAAATACATTTCGTAAAATCAATTTTGGATACATACTCTCATCCTCCTATCTGGTACGGCTGTAAATCTCTTGCAAATACTGTTCATTAGATAAGCTGTTACGTTCCAAATCATCCATAATCTTTCCATCGCTAAGCAGCACCATCCGTGAAGAGTACTTGGCTGCGGCAGGGTCATGCGTAACCAGTAAAATGGTAATACCAAAACTTTTATTGATTTCCTGCAAAAGTGCCATCAGTTTTTCAGAATTAGCAGAATCCAAGGCTCCCGTCGGCTCATCTGCGATAATCAGTTTAGAATCATCAATCAAGGCTCTAGCAGTTGCTACACGTTGTCGCTGGCCACCTGATAACTGATTAGGAAACTTATCTTTTAAGTTTTGGATATCCAACTTATCCAAAATTTCCTCAATCTTATCCTGATGTTTTTTGATATTTTTCCCCTGAATTTGAAGAGGTAGAACGATATTTTCATAGACCGTCAAGGTTTCCACCAGGTTGTAGGCTTGGAAAATATAGGAAATGTTTGTAGCACGATAGTCAGCTAGTTCATTTTCCTTGGCATGGATGATGTCAAAATTTTCAAATCGAATCTCACCTGATGTTGGTTTATCAATCGTTGAAATACAGTTGAGAAGTGTTGTTTTTCCACTACCACT
>CABTAV010000011.1:0-20485 GCA_902482895.1 uncultured Streptococcus sp.
CCCCACAGCGCAGGCAACTAAAAATTTATCTAATCTCATAGAACTATTATATCATACTCAAAAGGAGGCTGTCTCAATGACCAACCTCCTTTTCATTTCCGATTTAGGAAATTAACTTCCTCGTCTCCAAAAAATAGCTAAGACAATCATGGAACCTAGTACTGCCGGAATAATGGCTGTTCCTGATAAAACTGGCCCCCACGTTCCAAAGAGCAAGTGCCCCAGAAAGGCACCAATCCAACCGAGGAACATTTTTCCAAAGCATCCCATACGTTCTCCACGATTGGTCAAAGCACCTGCTAAGAGTCCCACTAGGAGACCAACAAACATACTTCCTATCATCTTGGCTCCTTAATTTGCCCAATTTCCGTTACGGAAGAGTGGCACACGTGTTCCATCCTCACGGATACCATCGATATCCATTTGGTTAGAACCAATCATAAAGTCCACGTGAACATCTGAACGGTTAAGTCCTGCAGCTTCAAGCTCTTCTTCACTCATCTCTGCACCACCAACGACGCTAGTCGCATAGGCTGCACCGATAGCCAAGTGGTTTGAAGCATTCTCATCAAAAAGGGTGTTGAAGAAGGTAATGCCTGACTGAGAAATTGGACTTGGATCTGGTACCAAGGCACATTCACCCAAGGCACGCGCACCCGCATTTTCAAAGACAAG
The DNA here is from genome assembly GCA_902482895.1 of uncultured Streptococcus sp. GTDB lineage: Bacteria > Bacillota > Bacilli > Lactobacillales > Streptococcaceae > Streptococcus. The sequence goes on from CABTAV010000011.1 coordinate 676, forward strand.
GTCTTTCATGACCTGATCACCCTTCTCAGCTGAAATATCCACGATTTGTCCATCTTTAAAGGTTACTTTAATTCCTTCAATGATATTTCCGTTATAGCTAAGCGGTTTTGTAGAGGTTACATAACCATCTGCGCGACGGAAGTCTGGTGCTGTGAAAACTTCCTCTGTCGGCATATTTGGCAAGAATCCTTCGCCCTGTGCATTGATAGCACCAGCTGATTCCCAAACGTGGTTTTTCGGCAAGCCGAGTGTCAAATCAGTCCCTGGCGCTGTGTAGTGAAGGGCTGAAAATTGTTCTTTATTGAGCATATCAGCTTTACTCTTAAGGATAGCTGCATGCTCTTCCCAAGCCTTAACAGGATCTTCTTCGTAGACACGGCAAGTTTTGAAGATTTGGTCCCAAAGGAGATCAACTGCTTCCTCGTCGCTCGTAGCATTTGGAAAGACTTTCTTAGCCCACTCAAGTCCAGCAGCGGCTGCTACCGTCCAGCTAACCTTGTTGGATTGAGTTGCGATACGCATTGGCTTCATGGCAAGTCCCATAGCTTTAGCAGAAGCTGAAAGCTTATCAGCGTCCACTCCGTTCAAGGCACCTGGATCAGAAGAACGGACACCAAGACGGCTAGCCTTGTTCTCCAAGAGATAGTTCATCTCATCAATCTTATATTCTGGCACATTGTCCAAACGTTCCATCGGTGCGTGGAGGAATTTCTCACGGTTGATGACATCATCTGTCCACTGAACGATAACCTCATGTGCACCCAAAGCATAGGCTTCTTTCACGATCAGATGCGCCAACTCACGTTGCTCCACATCGATAGAGAGAGCCAAAGTGTGACCAGGTTGCACGTTGATTCCATTCACAACCAATAATTTCGCATATTTTTCTAGATTTTCTTTAAAATTTGGTAAAACCATTTTATTTGTCCTTTTCTATTTTTATTTTTCTTTCAAAGCAGAAAATAATCCTGCCAAAGCAATAGCACCTGACAAGAGTGCTGTTGATAGTATAATTGTTTCATCTGCCAGCTCTAACTGATAGTCAAAAACCTTTTCAGCAGGTTTATCTTCCGCAAAGATTCTAAGTTTCATGAAATATCCTCCGTTACTAGTATATCACATATGATATAAATTTAAAAACAAGCCTAATAAAGCTTGTTTTTAATTAACTAAAACAAAAGTCGTGTACATATCTTTCCACTTCTTTTTCCATAAATTGAATCTCACGAATACTCCATTTATCATTTTTTACCGTTACGTCTGCCATCATCTGTAATTTTAAACTCTGGCGATTGAAAATTCCTTCCCACTGTTTATATTTTGCACTTGGAACTAAATTTCCAAACTTCGAATTTTGACTATCAGTAATGATACAAAGATTCCCGAAGGAGTGCAAAAATTTATCATCCATCTTTTCCACTATTTCATCACTATTTGGATGTTGTGGAAACCAATGCTCTATGGAACGGCGATATGCAAATTTGAAATCTTCAAACTTAATATCGTAATCTTTCTTCAATTCTTCACGATTTTTCCATAAAACATAATCTACAAAGTTAAAAGCATAAACAGGAATTTCCCCATATGTTTTGATACTTTTATCTTCAGTGAACAATCTTTCCTCAGCATATCTCACTGCCATTTTCTCAAGAAAATTCTTAAACGAACCAGCAAATTCTGCTTGATTTAACTCTTCAATACGGTTAAAGAGGAATTGTAAGATTTCATATAACCAACGACTGTCACGATTGGCAGTAAATGTCACAGCAAACATGGATTGGAGAAGAATGATGTTTTTGTTAATCTCCGAATTCGAAAACGTATTATTAGTAAAGTGTTCTTCGACTATGTAATGCTCTTTAGATTTTCCATTTGGTTGATATTCATAATAAGTCCCCTTCTGTAAAAACCATTCATCCTTATTTCTACTTGAAGAATCCGTATTCGAGTTTCTAACGATGTAATTATCGAAAATATGTTTTATTCTAAGAAGAAATTCACTAAATTCAATAACCCAAGTTTTATCTTTATTTTTTATATCAAATAATGCTAAGAGTTTCTTATCATCTAGTTGAATATCATCAGTTTTCTTACCTTCCGCAATTGCCAATACATGGAGTAAGAATGTTGGAAAATCAATGACCGTAGTATAATCTCCAAAATCTTTTTCTACTTCTATATTTTTTTCATTTATCTTTTTTCCTAATATATCTGATAACTTTCTTCTTTCATTTTGATGAAAATCAATATCATTATAAATATTATGAAATGAGTAATTTGTGAAATGCCATCCAAAAATACGTTCACGTTCTTGAAAGTCATCTGCTCTCTTCCGCCGCATCTTAAACTGACTTGCTACCGGCTTATCAAACTCTGCACAGGCATCCCAAATTCTTGCAAATTTTTGAGCTATTTCTTGATCTTCACCAAATTTAGACATCATTTGTGCCTTAAGAATCTCATGAGCCTCTAGTTGTTCACCTCGAGAGTTGAAACGTTCGAAATAAAGATTCAAATCTAAATCTTCAGGAAGTATACTCCGAAAAATGATAACCTTCTCAAAAAGATAATCAACGAAAGACTGAGGATCCAATTGGCGTTCTTCTAACACTTTTTTTAATGCATCTTTAGCATGTCCGTAACCTCTAGTCAGCTCATTTTCATCGCCCTCTGAAATTTTTTGCTTGGTAAATAGCTTTTGAATATTCTCATTTGATTTCTTCCGAGCTGGGAAGGTAAGATTGACAGCTTTCAATCTATCAAAACCAAACTCATGCTTCAAAGCTAAGGCAATCAAATTAAGGGCTGTTGTTCGTTGTTGCCCATCTATGATTTTGAAAATGTCATTCTCTTTATTAACGACTAATGTTCCAATATAATAATTGTCTCTATTTTCTTGAAAAGCATCTGCTACGTCGTTCAATAACTGCTCAATTTCATCATAAGTCCAAGCAAAATTTCTCTGATAAAGAGGGATAGCATAGGTATCTTCATTTAACAAACGATTAACTGATAAGCTTATATGTGTTTCTACCATTTATCTTTTTCCTCTTCTATAATCTTGTCCACAGTATAATTTTCAAATAATTCTCTATCTATCTTGATCATGAAATCATTCGGAGTGACAGCATGAGATAAAAGTTGAAATAGTTTTTGAGCCTCTTTTTGTCTAAACCTTCCACCAGCAACATAGTTCCCAACAGTTGCATCATATATGGCTTTAGATTTAACTCTAGGGTAGTAAGACCAAATAAACAAGGTCTCTACTATCTCCTTTGATAGCTCCTCTTTTCCAAATCTATCTGCGAAAAGCGAGCAAATATTTAGGAATATATTGTGACACTTGAGATAGCGTCCTTTTGAGCTATTATAAATGTTTAACATACCTTCTGGGTAAGCTAAATTTTGTTCTTCCTCCTCTGACTCATTAGAGATTCCTAACTGTTCATTTAAAAAATCTTTATGATTTTTAATAGTTTCATGAGAAGATTCAATATACTCAAAAAATTTACTTCCATCAATGATTGGCATAGTAATTGACATAGGGAGATTTTCAATATGACGATACAATTCTAGATATGGAAAGTTCTGATTCAAATCAACGCCTTTAAAGTCGTCAATAAAATCCTCTGTAAAGCGGAGATAAGATCCATAACGCTTGTTTGTTAATCCTGTCTCTCCTCGCGACCAACGTCTCATACGAAAAAGATGTTTATCAAACAACTCTTTGAGACTTAACTCTTTATCCTCTACAAATTGCTCCCACTTTTCAACAATCTTTTCATCTTCTGAATCTTGCTTGCGAAGATGATAGGCTTTGAGCAAATCATGAGGTTCTAAAGATTTACCACGATTATTCTGAGAATCAAATAACTGAAAGGCTTCAGATAATCGTTCTTGGGGCATAATAATCACAGAGACAGCACAATTCTCTAATAAAAAGTTGCAAATATCTTTTGCCTCATTTTCGCCAACTAATTGAGTTAAATTTTTCCACTCATTATAATTTTCACTCGCATGATAGCAAGATATCTCTCCAAATTCAGCACTCAACAGTTGATTAGCACCCTTATAATTCTCTAAATCATCTAATAAATGAAGAAACAAGGAAATAGAAATTAGCCGTTGCTGTCCATCGACAATATCTAAGTGTCCATCATTTTCATGCAGGATAACGGAGCCAATCTGATATTCCTTTTTCCCCATAGCATCTCGTAAATCATAAAAAAGATTACGGATATGTTTTCTGTTCCATTTATAAGGTCTTTGATAAGAAGGAATTCGCAATTTCCCTTCTTTCAGTAGTTCTCCAACCTTTTTAGAAGTAAATTGAATACTCATTTTATCCTCATTTATATTTATCTATCATTTCTTGAACTGTTCGCTTCATATCCTCTACTAAAATCCGAGGAGACAAAACAGTAACTGCTTCCCCTTGTCCCAGCAACCAGCGTTTAAGACCCGGTGTATGCTGACTTTCAAACTGAAAATGAGTCCAGCTACCATTTTTCCCAACTATTTTTGCATTTGGAAATTGATCCATCACAATAGTCGGATCATTCAAATACTCGATTTCAATACTGATTTTCTTCCCGATAAAAGCGTCCACTCTCTCGTTACGAATGTCACCATCTCTAAATTTATCTCGATAAGAAATAGAGGGTTTCTCTATACTACTAAGAGACCATGACTGGATACGGTCTACTCTTAAAGTAATATAAGTAGCATGTTTCAACTGGTAAACAATCAGATAGAAATAATGACTATCATAGTAAAGAGAGACTGGCAAAACCGTCTGCCTCTTAGAAGACTCAGAATAAGGTTTTTGATAGATAATGTCTAGAACCTGTTCATGCAAAATAGCCTCTGATAAATTCCAAATTTTCTCTATTCTATTTTGCTGATCCGCTAAGGGAGCATAATTAAGCTTTTCACTGCCAATAATCTGCTCAATTTCTTTCTGATCATCACGAGGAACTAAAATCAGTAAATTTTTTAGTAAGCTATCAATTTCTGGCCTATTCAGTGCTCGATTTTCCAATAAAATCTTTGAAATAACGAGTATATCCTTTTTATTAAAAACTGACTTACTTGATAGGCTATACTTATTTGTTTTACGACTATAAAGCAAGTCTCCACTAAAATCGGGATGACTGGATAAAATATCACGAAGGAGCGAAAAATCTCTCTGTATCGTCTTTTCACTAACTTCAAATTCCTGAGTCAGTTGCTTTTTTCCTAACGGAGTTCCAAACTGTAAACGTAAAAAGATTGTTAGTAGTCTCTCTTGATCATTCATCTAAAGTCCTTTTTATTAATCTTCAAGCGATGTTAGACACGCCGTCATTCCCCACTTAAAACGCACAATCAAACGAGATTGAACATTTTTCAACTGATCTGGTTCAGAATTACCTGATAAAACAATTTGCGTTTTCCTATCAAAGAAAGAATTAAAGAGGTTGAAAAATTTTTCTTGAATAAGAATATCCTTTTCTCCCAATACCTGAATATCATCTACTAGTAGAAGATCCAACTCCTCACCTCTAACTTTTTGTATTTCTAGCTCATTTTCTAATAAGTTTTCGGCAGAAATATATTTTACTCGCTTTTCTGGATTGTTCTCAAGAACCTTATTTCCAATTGCTTGAAGGAGATGTGTTTTTCCTGAACCCGATTCCCCATAAATATAAAATGGATTGTATTTTAAGCCTAAGTTCTTTACTACTTCTAAGGCTTCTTTCTTTGCTAAAGCATTACCATCTTTTTCTACAAAATTTTCAAATTGATATTTGTTATCTAATCCGGTATTATTCATCGTTTAAACCTCTTTCTCTTTTATACCATAAGTATAACAAAACAGATGGACAATATTTGTCCGTCTGTTAATTTTTTTTAAAACAATTCATCAAACAAACTGAGCTGGTTATCCTCTGGCATATTGCCCAGAATCCCCATTTCATCCATCTTTTCAACCAAGGTTGATGAGAGTCCACCACGCTTGCGCAACTCTGTTTTAGAGAGGAATTCTCCTTCTTCACGCGCTCGCACTAACTGCTTGGCAACGTTCTCTCCCAAACCATCCATTGCTACAAATGGCGGAATGAGGGTATCACCATCGATAAGGAACTCTGTCGCCTGACTACGGTAGAGATCGAGTTTGCCAAACTTGAAACCACGCTCCCACATCTCATTGACAATCTCAAGAGTTGTATAGAGATCAATTTCCACATTAGAGGCTTCATTGTTCTTCCGTTTTTCAGAGATTTCTTCCATTCTGCGTTTGATGGCATCCAAGCCCGCACCCATGGTCTTGATATCAAAAGCCTTGGCACGGATTGAGAAGTAAGCACAGTAATAATAAATGGGATGGTGAACCTTGAAGTAGGCCACACGCAAGGCCATCATAACGTAGGCTGCCGCATGGGCTTTAGGGAACATGTACTTAATTTTCCCACAGGACTCGATATACCACTCTGGCACCTTATTAGCCTTCATAGCTTCGATATAGCCATTTCGTTCCTCTTCGGAAATCTTCAACCACAATCCCTTACGTACCCGTTCCATGATGGTAAAAGCCATCTTAGGTTCGAGACCAGCATGCATGAGGTAAACCATGATATCGTCCCGACAACCGATAACAGTCGATAGGTCAGCGATTCCTTGCTTGATCAAATCCTGAGCATTTCCCAACCAGACATCTGTACCATGGGACAGACCTGAGAGCTGAAGCAACTCCGCAAAAGTCGTCGGATGCGTCTCATCTACCATCCCACGTACAAAGTTGGTTCCAAATTCTGGAATCCCCAGCATACCTGTCGGCGTTCCGATTTGTTCAGGAGTCACACCTAGCACATCAGTCCCAGAAAAGAGGGCCATCACGCCTTCGTCATCCATAGGGATTTCATTAGGATCAATCCCAGACAAGTCCTGGAGTTTCCGAATCATGGTCGGATCATCATGTCCCAGTACATCGAGTTTGAGGACGTTCTCATCGATATCGTGGAAGTTAAAGTGGGTCGTTTGCCATTCAGCCGTCACGTCATCTGCTGGATACTGGACAGGCGTAAAATCATAGACATCCATGTAGTTAGGAATAACAACGATTCCCCCTGGGTGTTGTCCTGTTGTCCGCTTGACACCAGCCGCACCTTGAGCAAGACGTTCCACCTCTGCATCACGATAAAACTTGCCATAATCTCGCTCGTAACCCTTGACAAATCCATAAGCAGTCTTGGCAGCCACCGTACCAACCGTTCCTGCACGGAAGGCATATTCCTCACCAAAGATATCACGCACATCCAAGTGGGCGCTAGGCTGGTCTTCTCCCGAGAAGTTCAAGTCAATATCAGGAACCTTATCCCCATCAAAACCAAGGAAGGTCTCGAAAGGAATATCCTGTCCGTTTTTGCTGAGTTTATGACCACAGTTTGGACAGTCCTTATTGGGCATATCAAATCCTGAACCGTACGAACCATCTGTGATAAACTCACTGTACTGACACTGATCACAGACATAGTGAGGAGAGAGAGGATTGACCTCAGTAATCCCAATCATGGTCGCAACGAAACTAGATCCGACAGACCCACGAGAACCAACCAAGTAGCCCCGTTCATTGGAGCGTTGCACCAACATCTGGGAAGCTAGATAAATCACAGCAAATCCATTCCCCAGAATAGAGGTTAGTTCTTTTTCAATCCGCAAATCAACAATATCTGGCAGCGGATTTCCATAAATCTCAAAAGCTTTCTTATAGGTCAACTCAGCAACTGTTTCTTCAGCCTTGTCGATGAAAGGCGTGTACAGGTCACCCTTAACAACCTCAACGGGTTCAAAGATTTCTGCCAAGGCATTGGTGTTTTCAATAACCAATTTACGTGCCAGTTCCTCTCCCAAGAAGGCAAATTCATCCAACATTTCATTAGTCGTTCTAAAATGAGCTTTTGGAAGAGGAGCGGGTTGAGCATGTTCCCCATGACCGATAGTTCGGTTAATCATAGCCCCCTGTCCCAAACTACGGACGATAATTTCACGGTAAATCTCTTCTTCCGGTTCGATATAGTGAACATTCCCAGTAGCCAGAACTGGCTTACCAAGACGGTCTCCAACTTCTATCAAACTCTTGATAATGGTCTGGAGTTCCTCCATATCCTTAACCTGCTCCTTGGCAATCAAGGGAGCATAGATAGCTGGTGGCATGACCTCGATAAAGTCATAATACTTGGCCACCTCAACCGCCGCATCCACACCTTGGGAAACGACTGCATCAAAAACTTCACCTTCAGAGCAAGCTGAACCTAAAATCAAACCTTCCCTATGGGCATCTAGAACCGTTCTCGGAATCCGTGGCACCCCTTCAAAGTACTTAGTATTAGACAAGGAAACCAGCTTAAAGATATTTTTTAGCCCTACTTGATTCTTGACATAGATGGTCGCATGCTTGATCCGAGCTTTTTTATAAGAATCTGGACTAATCAAATCAATGTTGAGTCTAGCTAGATCAGTCACACCATGTTTTTCTGCTACCTCTTTGATAAAGATGAAAAGCAGGCGACCTGTAGCTTCCGCATCGTAATTGGCCATGTGGTGATGTTCCAAAGCCACACCAAAACGCTTGGTCAAAGGCCCCAAACCATGACGTTTATATTCAGGATAGAGGTTTCTAGCAAACTCCAGCGTATCGATGACTGGCTGGCTAATCTTAGGCAGACCATGACGCTCATAATTGGCATTCATAAAGCCAACGTCAAAGGTTGCATTGTGAGCGACTAAGACTGTATCCTGACAAAATTCTTGGAATTCTTGCAGAACTTGTTCCAGTGGTTTGGCATTTTTGACATGATCATCTGTAATTCCAGTCAACTCAGTAGTAAAAGCTGACAAGGGATGTCCAGGATTGATAAATTCATCAAATTCAGCAATGACATTCCCCTTGTACATCTTAGAAGCCGCAACCTGAATCAAATCATTATAGATAGCTGAAAGTCCTGTCGTTTCCACGTCAAAAACCACATAGGTTGTTTCCGACAAGTCCATCTCCACTTCGTTATAGACGATAGGGACACGGTCCTCCACGATATTGGCTTCCATTCCATAAATCAGCTGGATTCCAGCTTTCTTGGCCGCCTTATAGCCGTGTGGGAAGGACTGAACATTTCCATGGTCTGTGATGGCAACCGCCTTGTGTCCCCACTTAGCAGCTGTCGCAACGATTTCTTCTACCTCTGGTAGTGCATCCATAGTCGACATATTAGTATGAGCATGAAACTCAACCCGTCGTTCTCCTTCTGGCATTAAATCCTTCCGCTCATAGTGAACAACTTCCTGCACATCCTGCACGTTCATAGTCAAATCACGTGTGAAGTTATTCATCTCCACATTCCCGCGAACTCGTAGCCAAGAATTTTTCTTGATGAGGTCAAATTTCTGAGCCTCTTCCTCATTTTTAACCCACTTTTGCATAGAAAAACTTGAAGTGTAGTCCGTCATTTTAAAGTTGATTAAAACACGACCTGTTCTAGTCACTTTTTGCTCTACATCAAAAACAACCCCTTCAAAGACCAGACGATTTTCCTCAGTCATCACTTCGATCATAGGAGTAATCTCCGCCTTGTCCAACTTCGGTTTAGCCGCAGCTTTTTTGGCCTGAAAATCAAAGGCTGGCTTGTCTTCTGCTGGAGGAGGTGCCAGCTGTTCTAGTTGTTCCATAGCACGGAGCGCTTCCTCATTAGCGGCTTGAACAATCTGCTCATTTTCAGCATGAAAGGCTTCTTCCTGCTCTTGAGTCAGCACATCATTCTTCTCTACTTGACAGTTAAAAGTAGGAAAACCAAATTTTTCAAGTTGTTTAGTTAAATTAGGAAGATGATTTTTCTTAAAGTGTTCCTTATCAATCGCCTCTGAGCCTTCAATAAAGAGTTTATTGCCCTCAGCACGAACTTGCAAATTCTGATAAAGAGATTTAAAGCCTTGACTAGCACACGGCCCCTCAGAAAAAGCTTCTCTATAATAGGCTTGTAAGAGTTGATTTGAAAATTCTTGAGACAGAGCCTTGATTTCGAAAACAGCTTTATTGCCTGTCTTAGAAAATTCCTCACTCAAACCTTTCTTTAATTCTAAAAAGATTTCAATCGGTAATATATTAGAAAATACGAAATGAAACTCCCATACCTTACTAATTTTATGAACCACAACTCGCTCAATATCAGCCTGTGCTAAAGCAGGAGCCTGTCTCATTTCAGCAGGCATCCCCAGTTGATTCATCAAAATTTCAAAACTATTTGACATTCATTTTCCTCACATTATTCTCCTACTATTTTACCATATTTAGAGGTATTTTCTAAAGACAAAAGGAAGCCACTTCAAGACAACAAAGAATTTTCTTATTTGTACTTTTACTACTCATTTAAGGAGATTTACCTATAGAAAAAGAGTGAGTTTAAGGAAATTAAAAAATTTTCATAACAGTACTCCCAAAAAAAGTTAGATAAATAATTTATCCAGAGAAGTTAGTTCTATTTTACACATAAAGAAAATACCCCAAAAGTTAGACAGAAAAAATCTAACTTTTGGGGTGCAGTTTATCATTTATAAAACCTGAACAGAAAGTAAGCTCTAACTTCTGCTTTCTCTCTTATGCTTGATAACGTTTCACACCATCTAGGTAGGTTGCTACCAATTCCAAATCTTTATCTAGTACGATAAAGTCAGCATCATAACCTTCACGAATTTGTCCACAGACATCGTCAATATTAACAGATTTTGCTGGGTTAAGGCTAGCCATCATGACCGCTTCGTGTGGATTTGCAATACCCCACTCGACTACATTTCTCATACCATCTTTAAGTTTGAGGATAGAACCTGCCAAGTTACCTGTCGATTTGAGACGTGCAGTTCCATTTGCTACTACAACAGGGAATTCTCCCAACATATAGTCACCATCTTCAAGTCCACCAGCTGTCATACAGTCCGTAATAAGAGCGATGTTTTCTGTCCCCTTTTGCTTAAGTAAAATCTCACAAGCTTTTGGATCTACGTGATAACCATCACAGATCAATTCTGCGTAAGTATGTGGGAGCTCATACATAGCTCCTACCATACCTAGTTCGCGGTGTGTTAAGCCACGCATCCCATTATAGGCATGTACCCATACACTAGCTCCAGCATCAACTGCCTTCTTAGCTTGTTCAAATGTCGCATCTGAGTGTCCAAGTGCAACTGTCACACCTTCACCTGTAATAGTACGTACAAAATCTTCCACCCCATCACGTTCTGGTGCAATAGCGATTTTATTTAGCATCCCTTTTGCAGCATTCTGCCAAGAATGAAACTCCTCAACACCTGGGTCTCTCATATAAGTTGGATTTTGTGCACCCTTAAAAGTTTCTGTGAAATATGGACCTTCATAATAAATCCCACGAATCTTAGCACCTGTTGCTTCTTTATAATGGTTTCCAAGATTTTCAGTGACTGCAAGCAATTGCTCATAAGTGGCTGTTAAAGTTGTGGGCAAGAAACTGGTAACACCGGTACTAAGAAGTCCTTCACTCATAGTATGCAATGTACCTTCAATGTTGTTGTCCATCACATCTACACCTGCATATCCATGAATATGAGTATCCACAAGACCTGGTGCAATGCTATAACCAGTATAGTCAAGAACCTCTGCTCCTTCAGGAATTTGATCCACATGTTTCCCAAATTTGCCATCAACAAGTTCTAAGTACCCACCGCGACGAATGCCAAATGGATAGAAAAACTGATCCGCTTTAACGTAATTAGGCATAATAATGACCTCCTTAAAAGATTACTTTTGATATTTATTATGTCAATTACATTATAAACCTTTCTGATTCATTTGTAAATGGTATAGACCTATTTTCTAGAGATATTTTAAAAGAGCTGGATTTTTCCAACTCTTTTCTTTTAAATACAAGTTATTTTGATTTGACTGGCTTGTCTTGAGCTGTTTGCAAGGCTGTAGCAATGGTATCTGCATACAATTTAGCTCCGGCTTCAATTTTACTATTGTCACTTCCAAAATGGACTTGGTCTGTTCCAGTCCAAATTTCTGGATGTTCCTTAGCAGCTTGATTCCAATCGGCTATCGTGATATAAGGAGTCTTCTCTGCCAATTCTCTCATATAGGCAGCCGCCTTCTCAACGATTGCATAGGTCTCTTTTGTCTTATCTCCTTCATAAGGAGTCACCAAAACCATATGGTGCCCCTTAGGAAGATTTTTCACGATACTATCCCAGTCTTCCTTGTAATTTTCAGGATTATTTACCCCAGTTGCAATCACCACCATCTTTGGTAGAAATTTATTCTGGCTATTGTTTAGCATGATTTCATTGGCTGTCTTAGTTGTTCTGCTGACCTGCGCGTTAATCTGTGCTCCAGGAAGGGCTGTCTGCAGGGCTGTATTTGCCCTTAAAGCCACCGAGTCACCAATTAACATAGTGCCATCAGCAATTCCTAAACTATCAGCTTCTGCTCGTTCTGTCATTACCTTGGTCTGGTTAATATTTGTTGCAGCTTGCTTCAAGCCATTGACAGTTAAGTCTGTCTCAAAAGCTCCCACTTGTGGTGCCATCAAAGTCACTAAGAAGACAATAAATGCCAAGATTCCTGTACTTGTTGCAAGAATTACGTGAATATAAGGCAGGGGACGAAGAGTTTGTATAATAGGTGTATTCTTTCCTGCAATCCAAGGTTCCAATACATAGAATGATAGGCTAGCAAAGCCATAAGAAAATATCAGAGTCAGTAACACAGCAAGAAGATTTGATGTCAACTGTGAGAAAATGAGATAGAAAGGCCAATGGAAGAGATAAACCGCATAACTAGTATCTGCTAAAAAGCTGATCATCTTTGGCTCCTGTACGTTAGGTGTCTTTTCATGTAAGACACGCGCCGCCAGAATCATAGCAAGGGCTGCAAGACTGGCAAGCAAGAAGCCGACAAGATAGGCAAAGAGATAGGTAAATTTGACAAAGAAGGTCAAAATGAGTAAGAAGCCAAAAGCTCCTCCAAAAACTAAAAGGGTCTTGCGTAAATCCCAGATTTTATCCAACTGCTTAACTAGGGAAGTCGTCTGACGAACACCTACGATAGTTGCTAAGATACTTCCCAAAAAGAATGGATAGACATGAGTTAAACTGGAGAAGTAAACAGAAGAATAAGAGGTTACTAGAAAACTACCAATAAACATGGAGAAGAAACTAATCAAGAAGGCAGTAGCTGATAAGAGAAAGACCATCCCTCTCAACTGACCATTTGACCTAGACTGTTTCGATAAGAACCAAACTGCCAACCCCCAAAGAATATAGTAGTGCACCTCGACAGCCAAGCTCCAATTATGTACAAAAAGATGAGGAATGAACTGAGATTCATAACTCCCACCTGTTAGCAGTTCATAGAAGTTGGTCATAAAGCCTAAAACACCCGCAATCTGGCCACCAATTCCAGCCACATAATCTTGGCGAACCAAGAAAGTAAAAGGCATGGTCACCAAAACCATCAAAACCACAGGTGGCACAATCCGATAAAAACGTCTCCTAAAAAATCCAACCAAATCAATCTCATGATTTTGAGAAAATTCTTCGACGAGTAGAGCCGTAATCAGGAAGCCTGAAAATGTGAAAAAGACATCTACCCCGAAAAATCCTCCAGGAAAGATAGTCTGAAAGAAATGATACAAGAGTACCAAAAGTAAACCTGTAATCCTAATCAAGGAAAACCATTTAATGCGCATACGAGTTTATTCTTCCTTTCGTTATACACTTTATTCTATCAAAAAAAGAAGAAAAATCCCAAGAGAAAACTTAGGATTTTTAGCTTATATCTATTCCAGTTTAAAAATTACGGCCTGACTTATTATAGCCATATTTTTCTACAAAATACTCACGGAATTCTAAGAGATTGTCATCCATGATGGCTTGTCGCACTTGCTTCATCAGGTTAAGCAAGAAGTAAAGATTGTGATAGCTAGTCAAGCGGATACCGAAGGTTTCATCAGCCTTGAGCAGGTGACGAAGATAAGCGCGTGTATAGTTCTTACATGTGTAGCAATCACACTCAGGATCTAGTGGCGTAAAGTCCTCAGCAAACTGAGCATTTTTGACAACCAAACGACCTTGACTGGTCATACAAGTTCCATTACGAGCGATACGAGTCGGTAAGACACAGTCAAACATATCCACCCCACGAATCACCCCATCAATCAAGCTATCTGGCGCTCCCACACCCATCAAATAGCGAGGTTTGTTTTCAGGCAACAATTGGGTTGTAAAGTCCAAGACCGCATTCATCTCTTCGTGGGTTTCTCCCACTGCCAAACCACCTATAGAATAACCTGGGAAATCCATGCTGACAAGGTCATGAGCTGATTGGCGACGCAGGTCTTCAAATCCAGCCCCTTGCACAATTCCAAATAACCCTTGGTCATGTGGACGACGGTGAGCCGTCAAACCACGCTCAGCCCAACGGCTTGTACGCTCGATTGATTTCTTAACGTAGTCATAAGGCTGATAAAACTGAGGACATTCGTCAAAGGACATCATGATGTCTGAGCCCAGATTATTCTGAATAGAGATGGCTTTTTCTGGTGATAGGAACATCTTAGAACCATTGAGATGGTTTTTAAAGGTTACCCCTTCTTCTGTGATATTGCGGCTATCTGCTAAGGAATAAACCTGAAAACCACCACTATCTGTCAAAATAGGCTGGTCCCAATTCATGAACTTGTGGAGACCACCAGCGCGTGCGATGAGTTCATCCCCAGGACGAAGCCAGAGATGATAGGTGTTTGACAGGATAATTCCCGAACCCATCTCCTTCAATTCTTCAGGCGACTGAGTTTTGACAGTGGCTTGTGTCCCAACTGGCATAAACATAGGTGTTGGGAAGGTACCATGGGGAGTGATGATTTCTCCCAGACGAGCTCCTGTATGTTTTTCTTTCTTAATCAAACGATATTTGATTGGTGAATCTGACATTTTTTACCTCCGAAGCTGGGAAAAACAGTCCCAGTTCATACTTTGTGCCCAAGGGCATACTGTATGATTTTATCAAAAAAAGTAGGAACTGTCACGAACTATGGTATAATGAGAGAATGAAATACCCAAAAATTGATTTAAAAACCATTCGTCTGCAGGCCAGACAATTTCAGGCTGAAAATCCCCGCCTCTTTCTCGTCTATCTCTTACCTAGCATGCTGCTCATCTTGTCTGGCTTCCTCAATCCCTTAGAGCGCATCAACGAGAGTGTTTTAGAACAACCCTTTTTAAGCGTGTTTGGCCATGTATTCCAAGCCTACCTTTTTCCACTATTAGTCTCCTTTATCGGAGCTATTCTTCTAACCAGTTCCGTCTATACAACGCTAAAACTTATAAAGAACCCAGATACAGAACTATCCATCAAAAATAGTCTCACTCTCTTTAACGAAGAGTACTTTTCACAAACCTTTTTGACTCTCCTTCTCAAACGTTTCTATCTCTTCTTATGGAGCATTCCTAGTTTGCTTGGAATTTACTTCCTTTTTTACAGTAGCTTTCTTGCAAAGAAATTCGTTGCCCTTCACCCTGAGTTTCCCAATCTGGATCTCACGTCAATTGAAACTGAGCGTTTCCTCATGACCTTTGGTCTTTACTTTCTAGCAAGTATCCTCTTGATAGTTGTAGGAAATAGTCTCTATATTCCACAATACTATGCTTATTCACAGGTAGAATTTCTCCTCTGTGACACCCTAGACTTGGGACAAGCTAGACCAGGACAAATCCTTAAAACCAGCCGTTTCCTGATGAAAGGCTACAAATTTCAGCGCTTTATTCTAGACCTACAACTCCTTCCTTGGTACTTCCTCAATTGGATTACCTTTGGAATTGCTAGTTTCTCACTCCTACCCTACATTCAAATCAATAAAATAATTTTCTACCGAGCAGTACTGGCTCGAAAACGTCCAAAAGCTTGAAGGTTTTTCCCCTCAAGCTTTTTTCTATCAATGAGTTTCTCCGCCTACCAACTTAAGATCCTGATCTCCATGTTCTATAATGGCGCCGATTGCTGCTTCTAGCCCTCTCCTAATATCCACTAAACTCATAGCTGGAGTGGTCGGTCGATTCACCACCTGTTCCATCATATAAGGAATATGCATAAAACCTGCCTTGACATGGGGAAATTTCTTTTCTACCAAATAGAGGACCTGATACATCAAATGATTGCAGACAAAAGTCCCTGCCGTATTGGAAACAGAGGCCGGCAAGCCCTCTTTTTTTATAGCTTGAACCATCGCTTTAATCGGCAAACTACTAAAGTAGGCCGAAGCACCATCTGCTCGAATGGGAAGGTCAATTGGTTGATTACCCTCATTATCAGGAATCCGTGCATCATCTTGATTAATAGCTACTCGCTCAGGTGTCAAGCTAGACCTTCCACCTGCTTGGCCGATACAAAGGACAAAGTCAGGTTGATAACGGTCCATCTCTTCTTCCAATACTTGAGCCGATTTGTGAAAGACTGTTGGCACTTCTAGACAACGGACCTCAGCACCATGGATTTCAGCTGGTAAACCTTTAATAGCCTCCAAGGCTGGATTGACCTTTTCCCCTCCAAAGGGCTCAAAACCTGTCACTAATACTTTCATTTCTATCTCCTTACAAATGATTTCATGAAACACTTTTCTTAAAGACAAGTATAACATATTTCCCTTATTCTGGAGTGAAAAGAACTAGAGAGGATCTGACCGGCATTAAAGTTTATTTAAAGAGAAAAATACTAATCAAGGCCAAAATAGCTGGTCCACCTTGCTTCAAAATAATTTTCTTATCTGCTGTGAGAGAGCCATAAGCCGCAGCACCAATCACAAATAAAACAAAAATAGTCACAATTTCTAAATTCTGTGAGAAATAAATTCCATACAAGAGAAAGACTCCTAGCAAAGCATTATAAATCCCTTGATTTTTAAACAATGAACTTACTGACGGACGAGCCAGTTCTTCCTTGTCCATGTTAAAAACACGACTAGTTGCATCTGATTGCGTTACAATACTTTCCAAATAAAAAATGTAAAAATGCTCCAAAGCAACAATCGTTGCTAAAATGGTTGTCATAATTGACATCTATTTCTCCTTAAATTTCTATATTTTCAATACCCAAAACTAATTTGTTTAATAAACGGCTGAGTTCTGTTCTTTCAGACTCTGTTAAGATACTTTCCATCTCTTCCTTAACCTTGATATACTGCAGAGGTGGATTCACCACTAATTGCTCCTTCGCATACTTCGTAGCCTCTACCAACACTTCCCGCTGATTTTCAGGATTACGATAACGCTCCACCAAACCTTCCTTTTCCAGAATCTTGAAATGTCGTGTCAAGGCGGCCTGATCAATCTTCAAACGCTCCTGAACCGCTATTTGATTACAAGGGGAATGCTTCAGTAAAAACAGTAAAATCTGATACCGTGTCAAACTAATCCCAAGTCTTTTTTCAAATAAGTGCGTACTCGCTTGCTCAGACAAGCGAAGTTGATAAAGTAAATCTTGAATCTCTATCACTTCTTTCTTCTTTCTATTGA
Source organism: uncultured Streptococcus sp. (assembly GCA_902482895.1). Lineage (GTDB taxonomy): Bacteria > Bacillota > Bacilli > Lactobacillales > Streptococcaceae > Streptococcus. The sequence continues at coordinate 18,247 of CABTAV010000011.1, forward strand.
TTTATCAACAATTGACTAATCAAGTATAATATAAAGTAAAATAGATTGCAAGAATGTTGCTTGGATTATTACAAGATGGAAACTTCCCATTCATATTGATACTCAATGAAAATCAAAGAACAAACTAGGAAGCTATCCGTAGGTTGTTCAAAGCACAGCTTTGAGGTTGCAGATAAAACTGACGTGGTTTGAAGAGATTTTCGAATAGTATGACAAAGAAAAAAACGAACGAGAATCGCTTTCTATCACGAAAGCTAAATCTCATTCGTCAAAATGATATTACCAAGTCTGGTTTATCCATTCATTGAAACGTGAACATGGTCATAGTGGTTTTCTGTCACGCTACCACGGTCTGGCATTGGGTTCCAAGTATTAGCTGGTCCATATTTGCTATCGAACGGAGCATAGAAACGTTGTTTCCAGATGATATAACTAATACCACGGCTAGCCATGTTTTGAATAGCGTATTCCGCAATCTTATCCCCTAGTTCTGAGCTTTCTGGTACCATAAAATCGATAGCCAAACCTTTTCCGTGGTCTCCACTATCTCCTGGACGGTAACCACTAAAGGATGTGATGCCAAACAAGTTGGCGATTTCTTCTTTAAAGGCAGCTGTTTGTGGTTGAAGGCCTGCATTTTCAGATTTCGCTACCGCAAGTCCAGCATAATCGGGCGCAGCTGGAGCCGCGTAAGTTGTTGAAACTGTTTTCGCCTCTTCTGGTTGATAAGTAGAAACTGCTGCTGTAGCTTCACTTGATGATGCTACTTCTTTTGCTTCTTCTGAACTTGTTGCGGTTGTTTCGGTTGCTTTTTCTTCTACTGCCGTTGTAGTTGCTTCCACTGTTGAAACAGCTTGAGGGCTGGCTTGTGTTTCCTCTTTCTCAGCTGGAATTGTTGCCTGAGGAGTTGCCTCTGCAACTGCATTGCTTGTCTCGGCTGTTTGCTCCTCTGACGTTGAAGTATTTGTAGATGGTGCTACTTCTTCTACAGTAGCAACTGTCTCTGCAACTTCTGAATTTGTTGCTACTTCTTTTGTACTTGTAGTTTCTACCGCTTTTGGCGCTTCTGCAATCGGTTGAGAAAGGTCTGCAACCTGAACAGTTTGATTATCAACCGTCACTTGATTGGTTGTCAAATCTGCTGTCGCAGTTGTCACTTCTTCACTAGAATCTGCTTGAGGTGTTTGGATTTCAACTTCTGTTACTTCTTCAGCTTCATTGACAGTCGTTGTCAAAACAGTTTCTGGGAAAATCAAGTCCATATTCGTGATTTTATTCAAATTCGCAAGAACTGTGACATCTACACCCAAGGCTTCTGCAATGGTGCTCAAGGTATCACCATACTGAACGGTATAACTTGTTTTGTTATCCGTTTTAGTCAAATCATTTTGGATTTGCTCAACACTACGTGCAGTCCAAAGAACTTCTTCTGCTTGAGTTGCCAATACTGGGGCAAATGACAAGGCTACTGTTGAGGCTAATAATATTCTTTTCTTCATTCTTTCAAATTCCTTTCAAATGAGTACCTGTCTATCATAACACAAAAAATGCAGAAAAAAAGCCCTCTCGGGCCTATTTAACAAAACTGTCTATTCCTTGTAACAAACTCTGTTACTTGAAATAGTTTGTTAGGTCTCTGTCACAAAACTGACACAATCTTTTTATTGCTCAGCCTTAAAAAAAACGGGAAATATCTGCTAACGCTTGAATCCTGTGATTTCCTTCATAAGTCGACTCTAAAAAGTTGATACTTTGAATCCCACTATTCTGGGCAAATTCTACATCCAGAGTCCGATCCCCTATATAATAGGTCTTCTCAGAATCCAACTGATACTTGTCTAACAGATAGGTAGCCGCTTCTGAACTAGGTTTACGCGCAAAGCCACTCTGACTGGTTAAAATCTCCGTAAAATAGGACTCCAAACCCAAGTCTCTGAGAATGGTAAGAGCATTGTCTCCCTTATGAGTGTAAACAAACTGCTGAATTCCTGATTCGTCTGCCCAAGCTAGCACATCACGCGCACCTGGCATCAAAACTACCTGAGCATTCTTCTCAGCCAAGCTCTGGGCACGCACCTGATTTAGCATTTCCACATCCAGCTTTCTCTCTTCCGCCACCTGCACAAGTAAATCCTGCACAGAATACTTGAGGATAAACTCTCTCACCTGCTCCTTATCATAAGGAATAGAAAACTGAGCAAAAGTTTCCTCAATCCCTGATAAAATCGCTTCATAAGAG
>CABTAV010000012.1:0-20075 GCA_902482895.1 uncultured Streptococcus sp.
TTCTTCCAGGTTTCCAATATCATTACGACGACTGGTTTTGGATATGGAGACATTACCAACTGGCCTCTCTTCTCCCAATTTATCCTTCTCTTCCTCATGGGAATTGGTGGTTCTGCTGGATCAACCGCAGGTGGACTCAAGGTTATTCGAGGCCTCATCCTTTCAAAAATTGCTAAAAATCAGATTTTGTCAATCCTATCGCCCCACCGTGTTTTGACCCTCCATGTTAATAAGACGGTGATTGACAAAGATACTCAGCATAAGATTCTCAAGTACTTTGTCATCTATTCTATGATTTTGTTAGCACTTATCTTTATTGTCAGCCTAGATAGCAATGATTTTCTGGTTGTGACCAGCGCTGTCTTTAGCTGTTTCAATAACATCGGACCTATTCTAGGAACCACTTCTAGTTTCTCAATCTTTAGCCCTATCTCAAAAATTCTCCTCTCCTTTGCAATGATTGCAGGTCGTTTGGAGATTTATCCTATCTTGCTTCTCTTTATGAAGAGAACTTGGTCTAAGAGATAAAATATAACCACACCTTGTTCCATACAAGGTGTGGTGTTTTCTTTATCCCAAAACTAATTCATCACTGACCAGACTTTGCCCACTATTTTTCTGAAAGAGATGCATGAGATCTTCAACTGTCAAATGCTTTTTCTCTTCTCCCTTGACATCCACCACTATCTTCCCTTGATAGAGCATAATGAGACGATTTCCGTACTCAATCGCATGGTTCATATCGTGGGTAATCATCAAAGTCGTCAACTGATGGTGTTCCACAATCTTTTGCGTCAAATCCATCACCATTTGACTAGTTTTCGGGTCAAGGGCCGCAGTATGTTCATCCAAAAGCAAAAGTTTGGGTTTCACCAGAGCTGCCATGACTAGGGTCAAGGCCTGTCTTTGTCCTCCTGAGAGATATTGAGTATCTACTTTTAAGCGGTTTTCAAGACCAATATTCAACTCCTTCAAGGCCTCTTGGAACTGGATTCTATCCTTCTCCTTCACGCCCCAACCAAGCCCTCTTTTCTGCCCACGTCTCAAGGCAATAGCCATATTCTCCTCAATCGTCAAACGAGAAGCCGTTCCCATCTTAGGATCTTGAAAAACACGGGCGATATCCTTGGCTCTCTTTCTTACACTCAAATTTTTAATGGATTTACCTGCCAATAAAAGGTCCCCTTCGTCCACCGATAGATTGCCAGCCAAGATATTCATCAAAGTGGATTTCCCTGCTCCATTTCCACCGATTACAGAGATAAAATCTCCCTCTTCAACCTCTAAATCTAATCCTTTGAGGACATGGTTCTCATTGACTGTCCCTGTTTCAAATGTTTTGTGAATATTTTCAAGTGTTAACAAACTTGCCATAACTTTTTCCTCCTATTCATTTCTCAATTTCAGACCACGAATCTTTAATCTCTTTTGCAATTCTGGTGCAAATAAAACTAAAGCGAGCAAGATTGCATTAAAGAGACGTACCAAGTTTTGATCTAGATTTGGAATTTCATAGATATTTAAAATAATCAAACGATAAACAATAGCACCAATTCCGATGGATAACAAGCGGCTTCCAATGGTCAAGTCGTGTATCAAGACTTCCGCAATAATCACTGCACTCAAACCAACAACAATGGTTCCTGTCCCAGAAGTCACATCTGAAAATCCATCATTTTGGGCAAACAAGGAACCACATAGGGCAATCAAGCCGTTTGAAATCATGTAACCAACAATCTTCATGGTGTCTACATTGACCCCATTGGCCTCACTCATAGGAATATTGTCCCCAGTCGAACGCAAAACCAAGCCAATCTCTGTTTTCATCAAAAGGGTCAAGACCAAACAAACAAGTAAGAGGCAGGCCAAACTGAGTGAGAAAACAGCTTCTTCATTTGTCAATCCCAAGCTAGCCAATTGTTTAAAGACAGTTGCAGAATCTCCTAAGGAAAGATTAGGCACACTTCCCATGATTTTAATATTGATGGAATAAAGCCCTGTCAAGGTCACAATACCTGTCAAGAGAGCTGGAATTTTCATCTTGGTGTGGAGCATTCCTGATACTAGACCTGCTACCATACCTGCCAGCAAAGCAAGTAAAGTCGCAATCCAAGGATTTGTCCCTGCCTGTATCTGAGATACGACGACAGCCGCCCCCAGTGGAAAGGCTCCTTCAGCAGTCATATCCGCAATATCCAAAATACGGAAAGTCAAGTAGACCCCAATCGCCATAATCGACCACAACAAACCTTCTGATAAACTAGATAACACAAAATTCATCTTAAACCTCCTTATTCCTTGCCTTCTAACTTACTAATATCAATTCCCAATGCATCTGCCATTTCTTGATTGGTATGCAATTCCAGTTTTTCAGGCAACTCAACTGCTATATTTTCTGGCTTCTCTCCTTTTAAAACACGAATCAGCATGCGAGCTGTCTGTCTTCCCAATTCTTCATAATTGGTTCCGTAGTTATACAAGCCACCAACAGCAATCATTTCTGTTGAACCACCGAATACTGGAACCTTGTGTTTAATAGAAACCTGCTTGACTGTTTCCATGGTTGATGAAATGATATTATCCGTTGGTACAAAAACCATATCCACCTCTGCCATCAAGCTTTCTGCAGCCGCCTTGACATTGTTACTGTCCAAGATTGTTTTTTCAACAACGGTAAAGCCTTTTTCTTCCAGAAGTCGCTTAGCTTCATCCTTTTGGACAACTGAGTTTGGCTCGCTCTGAGTATAGAGGATTCCAATTGTTTTAGCTTTTGGCAACACTTTCTTTATCAAATTGATTTGGGTTGAGATAGCATCTGATGACTGATCACTTGTTCCAGTTACATTTCCCCCCGGATGTTCTCTTGACTCAACCAACTTGGCACTGACAGGATCTGTTACAGCTGAAAAGATAACCGGTGTCGTTTGTGTTGTATTAGCCAAGCTCTGAGCAGAAGGCGTTGCGATGGCTAGAACGACATCACTAGATTCTGCTAGTTGCTGGGAAATCGTTTTTAGATTTCTTTGTTCTCCCTGTGCATTTTGCAAATCAATCTCGATATTTTTCCCCTCAATATAGCCTTGCTTGGCCAGCTCATCCACAAAACCTTCTCTAGTAGCGTCTAGGGACTGGTGGGTAATAAACTGCGAAATACCGATACGAAACACATCTTTTTTCTTATCTGCCTTCAACTGATGCAAACTAATCAGAGAGGTCAAGAGGATCCCCACTACCAAGAGGGGTGCTAGTAATTTTCGAACAACTTTCATAATGAAACTCCTTCTCAGAAAAGATAAAACAAAAAACCGCCTAGATACTATCTAAACGGATGCTTGAAATAATCTAACAAGTTACAACTTAGCTAGTCCATTTAGATATTCATCTATATGGACCACAATCAAAAATCTTAGCCACATAGATACAAACAAATTGCTTGAACTGTTTGCATCCATGGTGACATGTCTACAAACACTATCTAAAGTAGCTAAAGTAAAAGTTTTGATTCATAATTACAGCTTGTCTCTTATTCATTTCTTTTTCTGCTTTCTTTTTTGATGTTTCCTATCTTACCACCTTTTTCATCACCTGTCAAGAATATTTCAGAATTTTTTAAAATTTTTCGAAAATTCTTTCAGGAAGCTTTCAAAGTTTTTCGAATCAGTTCAACAAAAAAGGTTTATAATTTCCATAAAAGTTGACATGGAAATTATAAAACCATTATTAGTTTAACCCTTGTTGGTAACGCGCCAATTCGGCTTGGTTAGCCCAAACATAGTGACCTGGACGGATTTCTACCATAGATGGCTTATCTGTCTCATAATCATGTTGATCTGGATCATATACTTTCAAGACCTTCTTACGTTCCAAGATTGGATCTGGAATTGGTACCGCTGAAAGCAAGGCTTGAGTATATGGGTGAATTGGATTGTTAAACAATTCTTCTGTTTCTGCAACCTCTACAATAACACCCTTGTAAATAACTGCGATACGATCTGAAATAAAGCGAACGACAGACAAGTCATGGGCAATAAAGAGATAGGTCAAACCAAGTTCTTTTTGGAATTTTTTAAGCAAGTTCAAGACTTGGGCACGCACAGAAACGTCCAAGGCTGAAATGGGCTCATCCGCAATAACAAAGTCTGGTTGCATGACCAAGGCACGGGCAATACCGATACGTTGACGTTGACCACCTGAGAATTCATGAGGGTAACGAGTCAAGTGCTCAGCAAGAAGACCCACTTCACGGATAATATTTTGAACTTTCTCTTTACGTTCTTCTTCATCCTTAAACAAACGGTGATTGTAAAGACCTTCAGAAATAATATAATCAACAGTCGCACGTTCATTCAAACTTGCGGCAGGGTCTTGGAAAATCATCTGGATACGACGAATCAATTCCGCAGCTTGTTCACGCGATTTCTTACCATTAATCTTTTGACCATCAAAAATAATATTCCCATTACTTGTATCATTAAGACCGATGATAGCACGACCAATAGTTGTTTTCCCACTACCTGACTCACCTACAAGCGAGAAAGTTTCTCCCTTGTTGATAAAGAAGTTAGCATTTTTAACCGCGACAAACTTCTTACTTCCTTCACCGAAGGAAATTTCTAAATCTTTGATTTCTACTAATTTTTCAGACATTTCCTTCCTCCTAGTCTGCCAGATGGGCAAATCCCATTTTATCACGGATCTTATCGTGAAGATTTGCAATCACAGCTGGTTTTTCTACTTTTGGAGCATCCTCATGAAGTAGCCAAGTTTTAGCCCAATGTGTCTCTGATACTGAGAATTGAGGAGCTTTTTGTTCAAAGTCAATCTGCATTGCATAGTCAGAACGCAAGGCAAAGGCATCCCCTTTCAGGTCAGTATAAAGTGACGGAGGTGTTCCTGGGATTGAGTAAAGTTCCCCTTTATCATCAGCAAGCTGAGGCAAGCTAGACAAGAGACTCCATGTATATGGATGGCGAGGGTCATAGAAGACTTCCTCAACAGTTCCATACTCAACGATTTCTCCCGCATACATAACTGCTACCTTATCCGCAATACTTGCTACCACACCAAGGTCATGGGTGATAAAGATTGTTGTGAAATGGTACTCGTTTTGTAAAGATTTTAGCAAATCAATAATCTGTGCTTGGATGGTTACATCCAAGGCAGTTGTTGGCTCATCACAGATCAAGACATCAGGTCGGCAGGCAAGGGCAATAGCAATAACGATACGTTGACGCATCCCTCCAGAATATTGGAATGGGTATTCATCAAAACGTCTATCTGCATCTGGAATCCCAACCTTATTCATGTAGTCAATCGCCAATTCTTTCGCTTCTTTAGCTGTTTTACCTTGGTGTTTTACAATAACTTCTGTAATCTGACTACCAATTGTTTTAATTGGGTCCAAACTAGTCATTGGATCTTGGAAGATAGTCGCAATCTTAGCACCCCGAATTTGTTCCCAATCTTTGTGAGAAGACAAGGCTGTCAAATCCTGACCACGGTAGTCAATACTTCCTTGGGCAATGCGACCATTTTCTTCAAGCATACCTGTGAAAGTCTTTGTCAAAACAGATTTTCCTGATCCTGACTCACCTACCAAGGCTAATACTTCTCCTTCAACTAGTTCAAGGGAAACGCCGCGAATGGCTGTCAATACTTTGTCACGAACGTCAAATTCCACGACAATATCGCGAGCAGTCAAAATTACATTTTTTTCTTTTGTCATTTCTACTCCTATCTATGTGTACGTGGATCACTAGCATCCGCTAAGTTTTGACCAACTACGAAAAAGGACAAGGATACCAAGACAAGAGTTGTCAATGGAATCCAGAACAAGTAAGCATTAGTTGTTACGTTTTGTGAATAATCTGAAATCAAACGCCCCAAACTTGGCACGGTAATCGGTAATCCAAGACCGAAGAATGACAAGAAGGCTTCGTATGAGATAAAGCTTGGAAGCATTTGAGTCATGGTTGTCACAATAACAGATACCAATTGAGGCATGATATTTTTGGCAACAATCTTCAAGGTTGGTGTTCCCAGAGTACGTGACGCCAAGTTGTATTCCAAGTCACGGTAACGCAAGATTTGCACACGAATCATGAAGGCAATTCCAATCCATGTTGTTACACTCATGGCGAAAATCAGATTCCAGAATCCAGCTCCGATTGAGTAAGTCAAGACAATGACAATCAAAAGAGATGGGATGTTTGAGATGACGTTGTAAACTTCCATCATCACGCGGTCAACTGATTTTGAAATTCCCCAAATACCACCGACAAAAACACCGATAACCAAGTTAATCACTGTCGCAATCACAGAAATGAGGATAGAGTTACGAGCTCCGAACCAGACACCGTCAAAGAGCGATTTACCGTTACTGTCAGTACCGAACCAATGCTCAGCATTTGGCTTGATATAACGAGCACTAAAGTCGTTTACCTTACTGACATCATTGAAATCAAACTTAGAAAACATTGGGTAGATGAAACTCATCAAAATGATGGCTACCAAGATTCCCAACATGACTACAGTTGATTTTTTCTTCATAAATTGTCTAAACACTGAACCCCAGTATGAATAAGCTGGCGCATCAATGGCTTCAGAGGCAAAATCGTCACGTTTTACAAACTGAAATTTTTCTTTATCGATTGTAGACATTATTTGCCTCCTTTCTCAGTCAATTTAATACGTGGGTCAATAATCGTCATCCAAATATCTCCCAAAAGAAGTGAGAAGATAGAAATACATGTAAAGATGAAGACAAGACCAACAACCATAGAGTTATTAGATGCTTTTACAGAGTCAATCAACATTTTACCCATACCTGGGAAAGCGAAGACTGTTTCAGTAAGGGTTGCACCACCGATAACCCCGATAACAGCACCAGGAATTCCTGAAACCAGCGGAACCATGGCATTTTTAAAGATGTGTTTGTTTGAAATTTCTTTTTCAGACAAACCTTTGGCACGAGCAAAACGAACAAAGTCTTGTGATTGCAAGTCAATCATGTAACGACGAATCCAAATAGCTGTACCAGGAGCACCCAACAAACCAAGGATAACTGCTGGTAAAACATACGAACGCCAATCTCCAGCACCCAAAATAGGGAATGAATCTGGAAGACCAATTGATGATCCAATCAAACGAACAATGTAAACCAAAGCAATGGTTGGAAGGGCCATCAAGAAGGTCAAAAACCCTGTTGAGAAGCTATCAATCCAAGTATTCTTGAATCGAGCCATAGCTGAACCAAGTGGCACGGCAATCGCATAAGAAATCACCAAACCGATCAATCCAACAACAGCAGAGCTGGCAATCATTGAAGGATATTGGTAGTTACTTTCTGTAGCTGTATAAGGATCATCTTTTCCGTAGTTGGCTACTTCACGAGAATCAGCCTGACTAGGTGATTTATAGGTTCTTGAGTAAATATTTACAGAAGAAGTTTTCTTACCTGTTGGGAACTGAACTTGACCCGTTTTTGTTTGCCCTTGCCCCTGAGTAATAACCTGTAAAACAGGGCTATTAGCATAGGTTGGATAAGAGTCACCTAAATTGATGTTCACAAAGTTTTGATGCACGAATGGGAACTGACTGTTGAAGTACAAGAGATATTTATGTTTAGTTCCTGAACCAACCAATGACCATCCGATCGCTGGATCATTTTCGAAACGAAGGTAACGTTTCAAGTCTGGATTTTCAGGGTCTTGAATTTTATTTGTATGGTCAATGTCAATTAAGTTAGCATAGAATTTGAAAACACGTTCAAAAATTGGGATTTCACGAGTAGCGTAGAATTGGCCACTTTCAGTAAATTCTCCTAGAGTCCAACCATGACCGATTTGTTTGATGTATTTTTCATAGATAGCCTTGTTGGTGTCATTAGCTTCAACTGTTACAGAGGCATCCATCTGGCTGGCTTTTTCTTGCAATTCCTTGGTATCGTAGTACTCGATATAGCCCATACGCTCATAAACAGTGTTCTCATAGTTATCACGCTTATCAGCAGTTGTCGCAATCTTGTTATAGTTGGTATCCTGTTTGAAAATTAATTTTCGAGGAACCATCGTATAGATAATCGTGTAAGTCAAGGTTGTTACTAAGAAGATAGAAACCAATGACCGCAAGACACGCATAAAAATATATTTCTTCATATCGTTTCCTTTTTAAATCCCAAAAGAACCTTCTCCTCATGGAGAGAAAGTTCCCTTGAGAGTTATTTATTTAACGTGTTTAGTCAATTCTTTTTGAACTTTTTCGTTTGATTCTTTTTTCTCTTTAATCCATTTCTCACGAGCTTGTTCATAATCAGCCTTTGTTACAACTTTGTCTTGTAACTGAATATATTTGAAGTAGAGATTTGAACCTTTGTCTCCAGATTGGCTATAAGAAGCTGAGAATGGTACAACACGAGAAATGAATGGTGCAGCACCACTAGAAGACATAGCTGGTAAGAAGAGTGAACTGTCTGTCAACCAAGCTTGAGCAGCAGCATATTTTTCATAACGTTTGTTAAGATCACTTGTTTCTTTTCCAGCTTCATCAAGCAATTTATCGTAATCTTTCACACCAACTTTAGCTGCAGCTGCATTTGATGGCTCATCATACCCCATATAAGTTTTCGTTTGCTCACTATTAGTTGATTTAAGGATATCAAGGTAAGTTGATGGATCTTCATAGTCAGGATTCCATCCAACCGCACCTGAAAGATCCCAATCCTCAGCTGCCGCATTAGCAGCATAATAAGTCGCATTAAAGAATTCATCTTTAGAAATTTGTTGAATATCGATGACAACATTTTCTTCGCCTAAAACTTTTTCAACTGATTGTTTGAACGACTGAATCCGTGCGACAAAGTTTTTAGAGGTTTGGTCTACTGGAACATCCAAGTGGATAGGGAATTTCACACCTTCTGCTTCCAGAGCAGTTTTAGCTTTAGCAAATTCTGCTTTAGCTTTGTCAGCGTTAAAGAGACCGTCTTGACCATCAGCAAAGTTTACATCTTTCCACTCATCTCCATAAGTCTTAACTTTTTCAGCAACCAAGTCACCGAAAGTTTTTTCGCCTGCAGTCACAAAGTCTGGTTTCACAAATAAATTACGAACTGCGAGAGGAGCACCTTCTTTACCGTTAACTTGAGCAGAATAACCTGTACGGTCAAAGGCAAAGTTCAAGGCTTGGCGGAAGTCTTTGTTAAGAAGAGCTTTCTTAGTAGATGTTTTCTCTTCATCTGTCGTTTTAGATGTATATTTGTAATTTTGTCGATCGATATTTACACCTAAACCTCCAATACCAGCTCCTGACGGAGTGTAGAAAATATTATCCTTGTATGACTCCTCTACCTTTGAGAAGTTTGAACTTGTTGGGTAAAGACGAGCAAAACTATAAGCTCCACTTGTAAAGTTACGCTCAAGTGATTCTTGGTCCGAACCATCAAAATATGCAAGTGTTGCTGTATCTAAATGAACATTCTCTTTATCCCAGTACTGCTCGTTCTTAGCAAATTCGATAGAAGATTTAGCAGTCAAACCTTTAAGCAAGAAAGGTCCATTATATAGCAATGATGTAGGATCTGTCGCTTTAGCAAAATCAGAGCCTTTTGATTTTTCAAATTCTTCGTTTAATGGCCAGAAAATTGAATAAACCATCTTAGAGTTCCAGTAAGGTTCTGGTTGGTTCAAAGTATACTCAAGAGTATAGTCATCAACCGCTTTAACACCTACTGTAGAGAAATCTTTTGAATTCCCAGCCAAATAATCAGATAAACCTTTAACAGAAGTTTCAGCTAGATATAGAGCTTCTGATTTCTTATCTGCCGCATGTTTCAATCCATTCACGAAGTCTTTAGCAGTCACTTCGGCATATTCTTCACCATCGGATGTCATCCATTTGACACCTTTACGAATTTTGTAGGTATAAGTCAATCCATCTTTTGATACAGACCAGTCTTCTGCAACCGCAGGAGTCAAATTCCCGTATTTATCATTTGTAAAGAGACCATCGATCCCGTTTGAAGTAGCCACTTTCGTACTCTCTTTTCCAGAAATAATATAATCTAATGTTTCTGGGTCAGCCGAATAGACATAGCCATAGGTTTTTGGAGCTGTCGAATCAGATGATTTTGAATTCCCACAAGCTACTAACACACCTGTCGCAAATAAAGCAACTCCTGCTGCAACAAAGACTCTACTTTTTTTCATTTATTTACTCCTCTGATAAAGTATAGGTTATCATCAATTATACCATAGATTTCAAGAAAAGTAAACGAATTTTCAGAATATTTAGGCTTATTGACACAAAAAATCTGAAAAAGCTATTGACTGAAAATCATTTTCAAGGTATAATAATAAACGTTAAGGCGGTATAGCCAAGTGGTAAGGCACGGCTCTGCAAAAGCTTGATCGTCGGTTCAAATCCGTCTACCGCCTTCTATAACTTGATTTATCAGGTTTCACATGAACAGAAAGCCCAATTTGAAGGGCTTTTTTCTTTTTCTTTGGATAAATAAGGATAGATTTAGAAAAGTTTTGGGGCGGATTTGGGGACTGAGTTTTTCGAGGATACTATTCCCTTTTAAAATCAACTGAAAAAAGCTTTGTCACGCATGATGACAAAAGCCTCTAGTTTACTCTGTTTCTTCTTCTATTTCAACTTCGGTAATTTGGACTTTTACCTTGGTAACACGTCCATTTTTCACTTTATCATTGGTTAGGATAAGCTGTTTGTTTTGGCTTACCAACTCATAGCTGAGCTTTTCAGTCGTTGGAATGGTCCCCACTCCTGTCAAATAGTAACCAGCGATGGTATCAACGTCATCACTTTCCAGTTCAACATCAAAGTAGTCATTAAAATCATTGAGATTCATGGTACCTTGAACAATATAAGTATCTTCTCCAATTTTATGAACTTCGATTTCAGCCTTATCTGTTTCGTCATCGATTTCCCCAACGATTTCCTCTAAGAGGTCTTCAAGTGTCACCAAACCAGCCATTCCACCGTATTCATCTAACAAAATCGCCATTTGTCTTTGGGTATTGCGTAATTCTTTTAACAAGTCATCCACAAAAATAGTTTCAGGAACAAAAAGAGGATCTTGTAAGATTTTCTTCCAAACAATATTGTCAAAACCGTCCACAAAGCCCGCATTAAGGAGACTCTTGGTATGAATAATCCCAATCACATTGTCCTTATCCCCATCATAGACAGGGATACGAGAATAATTTTGTTTTAAAATACTTTGGATGATGGTTTGACTATCATCCTGAATATCTACCATAAAGGCATCCGTTCGAGGAACCATGACTTCTCTGGCCATTAATTCGTCCAGTGAAAAGATTCCTTGTAACATTTCAATTTCGTCAGCATCTAGTGTTTCTTCACTATTTGTCAACATGTACTCAATTTCATCACGGGTCATTTTTTCATCAGCATCGTCAAAGGTCATAGGAGTCAAGCGACTCAAGAGATTGGTAGATGCAGACAAGAGCCAAACAAAGGGACTAACTAGTTTCCCAAGCCCAATGATAACTGGCGCTGTACGAATCGCCAAGGCATCCTTTAGATTAAGAGCGATTCTTTTAGGATACAATTCCCCAAAAACGATGGAAATATAAGTCAAAAATGCTAAAGATAGAAAACTTGCAACGGCATAAGATGTTTCACCATTTCCAAGCCAAGATGCAATTTCTCGTCCCAGAGTGTCTGCCAAACTCGCCCCTGATAAGATCGTAATCAGGGTAATTCCTACTTGAATGGTTGATAAAAAGTGGTTAGGATTTTCTAGTACCTTCAGCAGACGGATATAGCGTCTATCTCCTTCTTCTGCCTTTTGTTCAACCCGCGCACGGTTAAGTGAAACCATGGCCATTTCTGTGGCTGAGAAAAAAGCATTTAACACTGTCAAGATAAACAATAAAACAAATTGTAGCAACAAATTCTGACTACTTGGGTCTTCCATAGTTCTTCTCCTAAAATAGTAACTTATCTTTTATTATATCACAAAATATAGTCCAGTACATATTATTTTTTCTCATACTCTTCGAAATTCACTTTAAACCACGTCAGCTTCATCTGCAACTTCAAAGCTGTGCTTTGAGCAACCTGTGGCTAGCTTCCTAGTTTGCAATTTGATTTTCATTGAGTATCATTGTATATTGTAGCCCTGCTTAAACTAGTAAAAAAGAACTCCTATATCCACAAGTGACATAGGAGTTTATGTTATCTTTTACTGAGTTACCGTTACTTCTCCAGTTCGGTAATCCAGTTGAAGTCCCTTTTGAACATTGGGAACTAGGACATTAAATTCCAATTCTCCGTCTGAAGACTTGGCTTCAATCTGTGAAGCTGAAGGAACTAAATCCTCGTTTGAAGCATAATAAAGAGTTACACGGTAACGGACACGCTTGTTTTGGTCCAAGGCCTTACGTACCATGCTTTCATAGTAGTTTTGACCAGTCGAATCCTCGGCTTGAGCCTGATTTGCCCAGGCTGTTTGAACAGCAATGTTTTTAGGATTGCTTGTCGAGGCATCAAAACCATCCAAGCCACCGATTAAGGCATAGCCTAACAAGTGACCTCTATCGACCGCATGGGTATAAGACCCCTTTAGATTCTTAACCTGATGCCAGCCTGGAGGAGTCCATGAAGTCGAACCATTCCCAGTTTCTTCACGATTCTTGTACTGGCGAGTAGCCTTAGACAAGAGGGCATTAGCTACGGTTGGCACTGTTTCCTTGCCCACTGTCTTTGTTTTATTATCAGCGTAAGGTTTACTTGAAACCTTGGCATCTAGATTTGTTTTATTACCATTGACGATAAAAGCACCTGAGCCATTCCACTCAAGACTCCCTTTTATTTGGCTTTTGACTGCATCTGTTAAGACACTTTCTGCCAACTCTTGACTAGGAGCTTCAGACGCTTGTTTTTTCTGACTAAGTTTGGTTTTAGGACTATTAGATGTCGACTGCATCTGCTTGATATAATAGCTTCCCGCAGATAAGAGTAATAACACTAGCAGTCCGATCAGTGTCTGTCTTGTTTTTTTATCCATTTTTCTCCTTATCTCTAGAAAAAGACTGGTTCTCCAGCCTAATTTCCTGTAAATTTATGAATCAATTCCTGCCATTTTGCTGGAGACAGGATAGCCCATGGATCTTGACCCTTGCCCAAGATTCCATAACCTACCATTAGACCGATTCCTAGAGCCAGAGCACCTAAAATCAGTACCAGAATGACTAAAAGTAAACGCTTGACTACGTAGCCTGATTTCTTATTCATCTTCATCACTTGCCTCAATCCGCTGAATCTTAGCACCTAGCTGCGCCAACTTCTCATGGAATTGGTAATAACCTCTATCCAAGTGAACCAATTTACCAACTACAGTTTCTCCTTGTGCTACCAAACCTGTCAAAATCAAGGCTGCGCTGGCACGAAGGTCAGTCGAAAGAACTTCTGCCCCCTGCAAAGCTTGTCCACCAACAATACGAGCTGTATCACGGATAATCTCAGAATGCAAGCCCATGCGACGCATTTCTTCTAAGTGCTGGAAACGATTTTCAAAAACTGTCTCCACCATAGTTGATTCGCCTTTTGCGACGGTCATCAAGGCTGTAAATTGGGCCTGCATATCTGTTGGAAATCCTGGGTGGGGCAAGGTTTTTACATGAACAGCTTTTAGATTTTCTAGTTGAGAGCGAACTCGAATTCCTTCAGTCTCCTCTGTCACTTCCACTCCCATTTCAAGCAATTTGGCAATCAAGGGACGGTTGTGCTCCCAGACAGCGTCTTTAATCAAGATATCACCACCAGTCATGGCAGCAGCTACCATAAAGGTTCCTGCTTCGATACGGTCTTGGACTACATTGTGAGTCGTACCATGAAGTTTCTCAACACCGGTAATGGTAATGGTCTCTGTACCAGCACCCTTAACCTTAGCTCCCATTTCATTGAGGAGAATGGCTAGGTCTACAATCTCAGGCTCACGCGCAGCATTTTCAATCACTGTAACTCCATCAGCCAGAGTCGCCGCCATCATCAAGTTCTGCGTAGCACCAACACTTGGGAAGTCCATGTAGATATGAGCCCCATGTAAGCGATCAGCCTTGGCTTCGATGTAACCAGCTGTCTGACTAATCTTAGCCCCCATAGCTTCCAGACCTTTCAAATGAAGATCAATAGGACGGCTACCAATCGTACAACCACCTGGCATGGATACCTTAGCATGACCTACACGAGCAAGAATTGGTCCCAAGACAACGATAGATGCACGCATCTTGCTGACATACTTGTAAGGAGCTTCCTCAGTGATATCGCCAGTCGCATCCACCTCGACAAGATGAGCTTCCTCATCAAAATCCACCTTGGCATTCAAACCACGAACCACCTGATTCATCGTGAAAACATCTGACAAGATAGGAACGTTCTGCAAAACAGTCTTTCCTTCACTTGCTAGAATAGTCGCTGCTAACAAGGGCAAGACTGCATTCTTTGCTCCTTCAATAGTAACACTTCCTACCAGACGATTATCGCCACCTTGAACCACAATTTTTTCCATACTTATTTCCTTTACATTTGATTTTATAATAATCCTCTAAGCGCTTCTTGCCACAACTGATACAGGCTGATAAAGAAAGAACTCATGATATAGCCCATGACAATGCTAAAAAAGGCTACTAATAAACGAACTTTTCCTGTGTTCTCAGCTGTTACTTTTAAGACTTTTTCCCATCTAACAAGATCCTTTAAAAGGTAAAAACTCACATAAATAAAGAGCATGTGACTGCTTAGAGTGAATAATAATTGAACCATTTGACTATTATACCATCTTCTCTGTTTGTGCGCTAGTTTGGAAACTTCACTCAAAAACTAGGGATTGTTTTTCAAGTAATCAATTGCATCTTGTAGGGTTTTAACAGGCACGATTTTCATATCTGTCTTGATTGTTTTGGCTGCTTCTAGGGCTGTTTGGTAGTTGTTTTTCGCATCCGGATGCGCTTTTTGTTCTTCTTCGCTAACAGGGTTATCTGGGGCAAAGAAAATCGCGGCACCTTCTCTAGCCGAAGCTACAACTTTCTTATCAATACCTCCAATGTCCCCCACATTCCCATCGCGGTCAATAGTTCCTGTACCGGCAACAATGCGGCCATTACGAAGGCCTGGGTCAGCTATTTGAGTATAGATAGCCAGACTAAACATAAGACCTGCACTTGGACCGCCAATACCAGCTGTTGAAAAGCTAATTGGGACATCACTGGTCACTTCTGTACGGTCAATCAAGCCGATTCCAATTCCATTTTTGCCATTTTCTAGGGTAATGATTTTTCCTTCTGCAGACTTGGTTTGCCCATCCTCTTCATAGGTGACCTTGACGGAGTCCCCTAGTTTTTGAGAATTGACGTAATCAATCAAATCTTTGGAACTGTCGAAGGTCTGATCATTGACTGCGGTAACTGTATCAGAGATGTTGAGAATCCCTTTAAAGGTCGAATTATCCGTCACAGTCAAAACATAAACCCCAAGATATTTTAGTTCAATATCCTTACCAGCTGTTTTCAGTCCTTGATACTTGGCCATGTTTTGCGATGTCTGCATGTAGAATTGATTGATCCGCATAAATTCCACATCAGAAGAGCCACCTGTAGTCTCTTGGGCACTACGAATATCTGTAAAAGGCGTCAACCACGCATAAATCATATGGGCTAAAGTAGCGTGCTGGACACCAACCGTAACAAATTGATAGGCACCAGCTTCCTTATCTTCTGTGTCATTTACTTTAAGGACTTGGCGAATATCTTCCGAACCACCTGGAACTTCTATATAGTAGGGCAAGGGCACTACAAATGCCAAGAAAGTCACAATTAAGGCCGCAATGACATATAAGGGCCATCTAATCTTTTTTTTCATTTCTTATTTCCTCCAAAATACTCTCGGGAACATAGCAAGCAATATCCTGACCAAACTTCAAAAGCTCTCTAACACCGGATGAACTGAGATAGAGATGTTCAGGTCGACTATGTAAATAAATGGTCTCTAAATTAGGAGACAGCTGATGGTTGTAGTAATCAAAACTGGATTCATATTGCAAATCAGACGCATTTCTCAAGCCTCGCACTAGACAAGTAGCACCCAATCTTTTTGCAACATCAACCACCAATTTATCATGAGAAGACACGACTTTAACATTCCCCAAATGTTCCAAAGCCTTTTCTAGCCCTCGTTTACGATTTTCGATAGGGAGAAATCCCTGTTTGTGGGGATTAAAAAAAATACCCACATAGAGCTTATCAAAGAGTTTGCTAGCCCGTTCAATGATATTCAGATGCCCATTTGTCATCGGATCAAATGAGCCTGTGAATAAGCCAATCTTATCTGACATAGACTGTCACCTTACTAATTCCATAAATCTTTTCCTTCCAGATACCCAGACAGGCAATTTCTTCTGGAAGTTCAACGGCCTTATCCGTTTCACACACGACCATGATATCTTCAGAAAAAAGCTCTCTCTCAGCCATTTTTTCAATATCTGCTACGATTTGTTCCTTGGCATAAGGAGGGTCTAAGAAAATGAGGTCAAATTCCCCAGATACCTGTTCCAATGCTCTTTCTGCATCCATCTTGAGGAGTTCAAATTTTCCAACTTCCTTGGTCATCTGGATATTTTCAGCCACGATAGTCTGAGCCTTACGGTCTCGCTCCACCAAAACAGCACTGGACATGCCACGCGATACTGCTTCGATAGATAAACCACCACTACCTGCATAAAGGTCCAAGACTCGTCCCCCTTCAAAGTAGGGACCAATCATGTTAAAAATGGCTCCCCTAACCTTATCCGAAGTAGGCCTTGTCGTCTTGCCTTCTAATGTCTTGAGGGGACGTCCCCCATAGATTCCTGATACGATTTTCATACCGTTTATTATACCAAATTATAGGCAAAAAGAGAAAGAAAACCGAACCTTGCGGTTCGATTCTCTACAAAATATTTTCGTAAGTATCGCGAACTTCTTGAGGCCAAACACTTGTTTGCACCTCTCCGATGTGTTTCTTGCGAAGTAGGAACATAGCCATACGAGATTGTCCAATTCCTCCACCGATTGTCAATGGGAATAGGCCATTCAATAAAGCCTTGTGCCATTCCAATTCCAAGCGGTCTTCATCACCTGTAATAGCAACCTGACGGCGAAGCGTTTCTTCATCTACACGGATTCCCATAGAGGACAACTCAAAGGCTCCACCTAGAGATTCATTCCAGACAAGAATATCACCATTTAGACCCTTGTAGTCATTTTCAGACTCACTTGTCCAGTCATCGTAGTCTGGTGCACGTCCATCGTGCGGTTTACCGTCTGGTAATTCACCACCGATACCAATCAAGAAAACAGCACCAAATTCTTTACAGATAGCATTTTCACGTTCTTTCGGTGTCAAGTCTGGGTAGCGTTCTACCAACTCTTCTGTATGGATGAAAGTAATTTGTTTTGGCAAGACAGACTCGATGTCATAGCGAGCTTCAACAGCTAGTTCTGTCAAACGAATGGCCTTATAAATCTTCTCAACTGTTTCTTTTAGATAAGCGATGTTACGCTTACCATTTGGGATAACTTTCTCCCAGTCCCACTGATCCACAAAGACAGAGTGGGTTGCATCCAGCGAATCTTCATCTGGACGAAGGGCCTTCATGTGGACGAAAAGACCTTCACCCTCACCGAAACCAAAACGAGCCAAGGTATGGCGTTTCCATTTGGCAAGGGAATGTACCACTTCATAAGTAGCATCAGGGATTTGGAGAACCTTGACCGATACGGCATTCTCAACACCTGATAAGTTGTCCTGCATCCCATCACCGACTCTACTCAAGATCGGACCTTGAACTTCGACAACTTCTAACTTATCTTTCAAATACTGGGTAAAAGTGTTTTTGACAAAGGAAATCTCTTCTTGTTGGTGGATAAAACTTTTCTTCATAAACTACTCCTCAAAAAATTAATTAAAAGCATTATACACCTATTTCCAAGAAAAGAAAAGAGAAATTTTTAAAAAAAAAATCAGTGTCATTCAAAACACTGATTTCATAGACCTTTAGTCATTACGACCGAAGATACGTAAAATACTTAGGAAGAGATTGATAAAATCAAGATAGATACTGAGAGCCATTGACACAACCCAACCTGTCGCTACACGACCTTGTGATTGTTCATAGGCAAGGCGAATCCTTTGGTTGTCCCAAGCAATCAGCCCAGAGAAGACCAAGACCATGGCTACACTGATCATATAATCAAAGAAGCCACTAGCCAAGAAAATATTGACTATCATAGCAATCATCAAACCGATGAGGGCTGCCATCATAGCACGACCAAGCCCACTCAAATCTTTCTTGGTGAAGATACCGACTGCCGCCATGACAAAAAAGAGAAGGGCGCTCGATACAAAGGCAGATAAAACGGTACCTGGAGTATAGAAGGCCACCACAAAACTGAGGGTAAAGCCGTTTAATACTGAGTAAAGTAAAAATACTGGAAGAGCCGCTGGGCTATTCTTTGAAGCCATGCTACTGGCAACAAAGACTAGGGCTAGTTCCGCAAAGGTTGCAATGGTCAACCAGAGACGCCCCTGCATCAAAAAGTAAACCAACTGAGACTGAAAGACCGTCAACATAAGGCCTGATACCAAAGCAGATAGTCCGATTCCCAGACCAACAAAGGCATAAACCTTAGCGTAAAATTGATTGAGACCTGCGCGGTCGTGAATAATAGTGTGATTCATCTTTTCTCCTTTTCTATGAATGTCTTTCCTTGATTATAACAAAGAAAGTTAAAATTAGCTTAAATGGAAAATCAAAATACCTGCTGCAACGGCAACATTCAAACTCTCCGCCTGCCCCTTCATGCTAATATGGAGCAATTGATCTGCACTTTCAGCCATGAGGGAACTAATTCCTTGACCCTCATTTCCCATGACTAGTACAAAATTTTCTATAGGAGGCAGTTCTCTGTAATCAACAGAATCTTTAGATAAGGTTGTTGCTAGCACTGAGATACCTGCCTCTTTGATTTCCTTAAGAAGCGCTTGACTCGACATCCTATAAATGGGCAGATGGAAATGACTGCCTTGCATGGAACGTAGGGTCTTGAGACTGTAGATGTCTGCCGACTTATCTGAAACAATCACTCCAGTAAAACCTGCTGCATCTGCAGTCCGAATGATGGTTCCCACATTACCAGGATCTTGCACATCTTCCAAAAACAAGAATTTACCCTGACTAAAGTCAGCTTCTCCTACTTCTTCTTTTTGAACCACCGCAACAATTCCCTGTGGAGTCTGAGAATCCGCTAAATCTAGCAGAATATCCTCTGACACCCAGACAGTTTGCGGAAACGAGGCTAACTGATCTCGGTAATTTTCTAGGGCAAAGATCTTCTCAATCGTCACCCCAGCTTGAACAGCTTCTTCAAACAAGTGCCAGCCTTCAATCAAATAGGCTGACTTGCGGTATTTTTTTTGGTGTAATTTCTTGGCATTTTTTACCACAGAATTGGCTTTTGAGGTTATAATAGTCATAGAAATATTATAACACAATCAAAGGGGATTGGTATGCAAAAGGTTAGAATGATTGCCCAAGGTAGGGTACAGGGAGTCGGCTTTCGTTGGGGTGTTTACAGCTTGGCACTTGAAATTGGTGGCATCACAGGTCGAGTATGGAATAACGACGATGGCACAGTGGAAATTTTAGCCCAAGCAGACTCATCTGCTACCATGGCAAAATTTATCCAAGAAATCCGCAAAGGACCAACACCTTTTTCAAAAGTCAGCTACTTAGATGTCAAACTAAGCAACTTTCCTCCCTACCCTGACTTTAAAATGCTAAATTCCCAAAGTAAATTCCACCGCTAGTAGAAGTGGAACTTAGTCTGATAAAAATCGTAAAAACCAGTGGAAATCCGTGTCAGGGTAAGTTCCACTGGTTTTACTCATGCTTGATTTCATCGCTTTTGTAGCCAAAATGAATCGAAAAAAAGAGCGCACAAAATCCCCTCATCTGAAAGCGTTTCAGATTAAGTTCCGCTATGGTGGAAGTTAGT